>NZ_VIRS01000001.1:300000-497015 GCF_006912135.1 Cryptosporangium phraense
GACGTCAACCGCACGATCTGGAAGAACCTCACCAACTGGAACCCCGACGACGAGCGGCTCTACGTCGAGCGGCTGTACTACCGGCAGACCGCCCGCCGCACCACGCCGGCGCGGCTCATCGTCGTCGTCGATCAGTCCGGGTCGATGGTCGACTCGATGGTGAACTGCACGATCCTCGCGTCGATCTTCGCCGGGCTGCCCAAGGTGGACGTCCACCTGATCGCGTTCGACACCCGGGCCCTCGACCTCACGCCCTGGGTGCACGACCCGTTCGAGGTCCTGCTCCGGACGAACCTCGGCGGCGGCAACGACGGGCCGGTCGCGATGGCGATGGCCCGCCCGAAGATCGCCGATCCGGCGAACACCGCGATGGTGTGGATCTCCGATTTCTACGAGTTCGGCCAGTCCCAGCCACTGTTCGAGGGGATCCAGGCGGTGCACCGGTCCGGGGTGAAGTTCATCCCGGTCGGGTCGGTGACCAGCTCGGGGAGCCAGTCGGTCAACCCCTGGTTCCGCGACCGGCTGAAGACGCTCGGCACCCCGGTCATCTCCGGCCGGATCGACAAGCTCGTGTTCGAGCTCAAGAATTTCCTGACCTGAAGGGTTATCGATGAACGACATGCTCCGCGCGCCCGCCGAGGTCAAGTACGCGGACGAGCTCGACTGGCTGGAGTCGATCGACACCGGCCCGAAGCCGTTCTCGTGGCGGTTGTCGCCGAAGATGGTGCGGCTGTTCGTGCTCGGTTCCGAGCGGGCCGACGGGCTCGATCGGCCGGTGGCGCAGAAGTGGTTCGGTGACCGGAGTTTCGTCGAGCGGTCGATCGTGACGCTGGCGTCCGACCGGGGGGCTGCTGCTGATCGGCGACCCCGGCACCGGCAAGAGCTGGCTGGCCGAGCTGCTCGCCGCGGCGATCTCGCGCAACTCGACGCTCGTCGTCCAGGGAACGGCGGGGACGACCGAGGACCACATCAAGTACTCGTGGAACGTCTCGATGGTGATCGCGAAGGGGCAGTCGACCGAGTCGCTGATCCCGTCGCCGATCATGACCGCGATGCAGCGCGGGGTGATCGGGCGGTTCGAGGAGCTCACCCGCACGACGAGCGACGTCCAGGACGCGCTGATCTCGATCCTGTCCGAGAAGTACGTGTCGATCCCCGAGCTGAAGGAAGACGCGACCGTCTTCGCGCAGCCGGGCTTCTCGATCATCGCGACCGCCAACAGCCGCGACCGGGGCGTCAACGACCTGTCGTCGGCCCTGAAGCGGCGGTTCAACTTCGTCCGGATCCCGGTCGTGACGAACAAGAAGAGCGAGGCCGAGATCGTGCGGTTCCGGACTGTGGAGCTGCTGCGCCGGCACGAGATCGAGCTGGACGTCCCGCCGACGCTGCTCGACATTCTGCTCCAGAGTTTCGCCGACCTCCGGGCCGCCGCGTCGTCGGCCACCAGCGACGACGAGAAGCTCGAGTCGGCGCTCTCGACGGCTGAGCAGATCGGCGTGCTCGAGGACGCGATCCTGCACAGTCAGTTCTTCGGAGACCGGGCGCTACGGGCGTCGACGCTGGCGAGCTCGCTGGTGGGGTCGTTGGCCCGGAGGGCGCCGGAGGATCTGGCGATCCTGAACAAGTACTGGCACGGGACGGTGGAGCAGCGCAGCAAGAAAGAGGCCGGCGAGTGGACCGAGTTCCTAGAGGGCGGCCGAGAAGCGATCGAGACCTTGTCGTGAGGCGGGGGGTTGGGGTTTTCGGGGGGGGGGGTGCCGGGGCCGGCGGTGCCGGGGCCGGGGGTGCCGGGGCCGGGGGCGGCGCCGCCGGGGACGGGGGTGCCGGGAGCGGGGCCGCCGGAGGCGGGGGTGCCGGGAGCGGCGCCACCGGGGGCGGGGGTGCCGGGAGCGGGGCCGCCGACGGCGGGGGCGCGGCGGGGAGTGGGACGCTTGGGGTGGGAGAGTTGAACGCGGATGGCGGCGCGGCCGCCGTTGGTGGCGCGCCTGGCCCGGTCGAGTTGGCCGCCGTTGGCGGCGCACCCACCGTTGGCGGCGCACCCACCGTGGGCGGCCCACCCAGCGCGGTGGGGCACCCCACCGATGGCAGTGCACCCACCCACGGCGGGGCATCTAACGCGGCGGAGCTGCTCGCCGATGGCAACGCACCCTCCGTGGGCGGCGCAATCATCCTCGGAAGCGAACCCAACGATGGCGGCGCGAGCGGCACGCCCAGGCCGACCGCCACTAACGGAACGCCTGCTGTCAGCGGCGCACCCGGCGCAGCGGCGCGGACCGCCCTCGGCAGCGCTGCAGGCGCGGCGGCGCGGCCCGCCGCCGGCGACGCAGCCACCGTTGACGACGCACCCACTGATGGCAGCGCACCCGGTGCCGACAGGCCGACCGCCACTAGCGGAACGCCTGCCGTCGGCCACGCACCCAGTACACCCGGCGCGGCGGCGGGGCCGACTCTCGGCGGCGCACCCCGAGCACCCGGCACGGTGGCGCAGCCCGCCGTTGGCGGCACGGCGCAGCCCGCCATTGGCGGCACGGCGACGCAGCCCACCATTGGCGGCACGGCGACGCAGCCCACCATTGGCGGCACGGCGACGCAGCCCACCATTGGCGGCACGGCGACGCAGCCCACCATTGGCGGCACGGCGACGCAGCCCGCCGTTGGCGGCACGCCCAGCGCGGTAGGGCTGCCCGCCGACGGCAGCGCACCCGCCGACGGCGCCGCACCCACCGTTGGCGGCGCACCCGGCGCAGGCGGGCCGATCGCCGTCGGACGCCCCTCCACCGTCAGCAGCGCGCCCAGCGCCGCCAGGCGATTCGCCGCCGGCGGCGCACCCGCCAGCACCAACCCACCCGCCGCCGACAACGCACCCGCCAGAACCAACCCACCCGCCGCCGACAACGCACCCGCCAGCACCAACCCAGCCGCCGCCGGCAACGCGCCCGCCAGAACCGACGCGCCCGCCGTTGGCGGCGCGCCCGCCGGCGGAAACGTCGCTACCGGCGGCGCGACCGGCGCGAAGACCTCAGCCGCCCTCGGCGCGGCGGGCGTCGCGCCGGGCAACCCCGCCGCCGGTGCGACGTTCGCACCGCTCCGAGACCAGCTCACCGTAGCCGCGCAGACATTCACCAGCGACTCGCGCGGGCTCAGCGACATCCTCGTCGGCCTCGTCGACGACGTCGACCGCGCCCTCAGCGAGCCCCTCGAAATCTTCCCCGTCTGCCACCACTCCCCCGCCTCGGCGCTGGCCATGGCCCGCCGCCTCCGCCAAAAGCAGCCCTCGGTCATCTACCTCGAACTCTGCGAAGACCTCCGCCCCCTCCTCGACGAGCTCCGCAACTGCAAGCTCCCGGTCGCGCTTCAAGCCTTCGCCTCCGACGTCCACGGCCACCCCGCCGAGTGGGCGCCCCTCTCCGTCGTCGCGCCGGTGACGGCGGCTTCGGCGGAATACCAGGCGATCTCCTACGCGCTCGAGACCGCGGGCGTCGAGCTCGTCCTGGTCGACCGCTCCGCCGACCACGTCTTCCAATGGCTCCCCCGGAAAGCAGAGAACTCCGTCGGCTTGGAGATCGGCGACCTCCGGCCCGGCTTCGCCGAGCTGGAAGAGCACCTGCTGCACCACGGCAAGGTCCGCCACTGGTCAGAATGGTGGGACCAGTACGTCGAACAGCCGCTCGTCGGCGCCGACTACGACACCTACCGCCAGGTCATGGTCCTGATCGGCAGCCTCTTCCGCCGCCTCCGCCCGGCCGACGGCACCAGGCCCAACGACACCTCGCCTGACGGCACCACACCCAACGACACGCCACCCCACGACACCACCTCCGACGAAATCCGCGAGCGTCACATGTGGACGCGCATGCGCGAACACCTCGCCCGCACCGGCACCGACCACACCCGCGTCCTCTACGTCTGCGGTGCGTTCCACGCGGCCAGCCGGGTCGCGGAATTCGGCCTCCACGCCGCCCCGACCGACTTCACGATCAGCGCGCCCACCGCGACGAAGTGGCTGTACGGGATGATCCCGTCGAGCCACTCGGCGATCGAGGCCCAGTTCGGCCTGGCCCCGGGCTCGGTCTCGATCGCGGCCGCGACCTGGCGGAAAGCCACGGCCAAGGCCCAGGTCGAGCCGTTCACGCTGAGCGGCCAGCGCGGCCGCTCGGCCAAAACCCTGGCCGACCGCCGAAAGGCCGCAACCCCGGCGACCCCGGCCACGCCGGAAACCTCGACAACCCCGGCAACCCCGGCCACCCCAGTAGCCCCGGTAACTCCGGAAACCCCACCAACCCCGAAAACCCCCGCCCAGACCGAGATCGCGCTCCACCACGCGAAGCCTCCGAAACCCACCGACAAGCTCTCCGGCTTCCTCTCCCAGCCCCCACAACTCGACGACCGCGACGAGGCCGAGCTCCTCTCCTGGTGCGTCGACATCGTCCGGCTGGCCCGCCGGAACGGCTACCTCGCGAGCACGGCCGACGCGATCGCGATCTTCGAGACGTCGATCCTCCTGGCCGGCATGCGCGGACGGGCCCGCCCGACGCCGTACGACTTCCAGGACGCGGCCGTCACCTGCATCGAGAAGGACGTGGTCCCGGGCCGGCGGGACGTCCAGAAGCTCTGCGAGATCCTGCTCGGCGGCGACCGCATCGGCAGCGTGGGCTACGACGCGCTCCCGCCGCTGGCCCGGGACGTCTACGACCGGCTCGAACCGCTCGGCCTCGATCTGGAGAAACGCCAGGTCCAGCGCGCGCTCCTCGACCTGGCCAACGAGCCGGCGAAGATCCCCGCCTCCAAGCTCCTCTGGCGCCTGCGCTATCTGCTCCCCCGCGAAGCGGTCCGGCCGATCATGGGCGAGCGACGCCTCGGCGAGAAGGCCGCCAGCCAGGAGAGCTGGGACCTCGCGATCGGACGCCACCAGCGCGAGCTCATCGAGCTGGGCTACGAGGGCGTCGCGATCGAGCAGGTACTCGAACAGCGCCTGCGCGCCAGCACGCACGACGCCACCGCGGCCACCGCGCTCGCCGCCGTCGAGGACGCGATCCTGTACCTCGAGAACCCGGCGTTCGTCCACGAGCTCGGCCGACGGGCCGTCGACCTGCTCGCCGCGGAACGCACGGTCGACGACGCCCCCGCGGTCCTCAAACGGATCCGGCGGCTGCTCGCGCACTACCGCGCCACCGAACCCGAGCTCCCGGAGTGGTGCGAGCAGTTCGTCACGATCGGCTACGCGCACTACTGCACGCTGCTGCCGACCGCGTTCACCGACGAGCAGACCGGCGTGCGCCAGGTCGCGGCGATGCTCGGCTTCCTGTTCAGCATGGAGAGCCTGGCGCTGACGCTCGGCTGCGACCGGGCCCAGCTCGAGCTGGCCGTGAAACAGTCGCATCCGGAGGCGCCCGGCAAACAGGCCCTGGTCTGGGCCGCGCACACCCAGCTCGGCCTGCTCACCCGCTCCGAGCTCCGCGAACGCTGCGACGACCTGCTCGCCAACCCGCTCGTCCTGCCGGCGTTCCCGCACTACCTGAGCGGGTTCGTCCAGGCGCTGGAGCCGGTGCCGAACCTGGCGCCGTTCGTCGTCGAGATGATGTCGAAGGCGTTCGCGCAGCTGCCCGACCCGGTTCTCCTGCCCTGGCTGCCGACCCTGCTGACGACGCTCCGCGAGCAGGCCGGCGAACTCGTTCCGGCCCTGGTCCGCGAAGCCGCCCGCACGTTCCCCGCCGCCCTCCCGGCCCTCGACACGTTCACCCCACCCTGGTCCACGACGACGACGTCCACCCCCGCGAAAAAGCCCTCGGTCACGACCCTCCTCACCACCCACCCCGAGGCCACCGACGCCATCGCCGCCCTCTTCGGCCTCGACGCCCGCTGGCCCGAGAAATCCGCCGACGACCCCGTCACCACCCTGCTCGACCGACACCCCGCCTCGGCCCACGCACTGGCCGACCTACTCGTCTGACCCGCCCACCTCCGCGGCCCGGGAGCGCCAGATCGCGCTCCCGGCCGCATCCCCCTCCTCGGCCGCCAACGACGCCAACCGCTCGAACGCCACCCCGACCCCGAACAACCCCGCCACCTCCTCCGCCTCCACTCCCGGCAACCCCGGCACCGCCTCGGCCACCGACGCGGCCAGCAGCCAGGCCGTCCGGGCCGCGTCCCGGTCCCCGGCCGCCCGGTACAGATCACCGAGACCGAGCCGCACGTCGTACACCGAACCCGGCTCGGTCAGCTCGGACGCCACCATCTCGGCCTCCGCGCGCCAGGCCGCCGACCGCTCGTCGTTCGCCCGCTCGGCCCAGCCCGCCGACTCGGCCGGCGCGACCAGCCGCGCCAGCCCGATCAGCGTCCGGGCCACGAAGAACGGCAGCTCCTCGGCCCGGTACAGGTCCAGCGCGTGCCGGAGATACGTCACCGCCTGGCCGCGGTCGCCGTCCGCCGCGGCCAGCGCGGCCCGCGCCACCGCCTGGTCGGCGGACGCCCGCGCGCTCCGCAGCCCCCGGTCCAGATCCAGCGCCGCATCCAGGGACGCCAGCGCGTCCGCGAACGAGCCCCGCAACCCGCACACGATCCCGAGCCGGTACCGCACGGTCGCCTCGTTGTGCCGGTCCCCCATCCGCTGGTACAGCGGCAACGCCGCCTGGTACCGGGCGTGCGCCGCCCCCGGCCGCCGGGCCGCCTCGAACACCAGCCCGATCCCGACCAGCGCGTGCGCCCGCACAGCCGAGCTGTCGTCCAGCCGCAGCGCCCGCTCCAGGTGGACCAGCGCCTCGGCCAGCCGCCCGACGTCACGCAGCGCGAACCCGAGCTCCAGTTCGGCGGCCGCGGCCAGCCCGGGATCCTGGGCCGCCGACGCCACCGCCCGCTCCAGCGCGGCCAGCGCCCCGTCCTGGTCACCGGCCTCCAACGAGATCGCGCCCAGCCGTCGCAGGATGCCGACCAGTTCGGGCGCGTTCGGCGAAGCGTCCGCCAAGAGGTCGTGGGCCTGGTGCAGCGCGTCGAGCGCGGCCGAGGTCTCGCCGAGGTAGTCGAGCGCGCGCCCGAGATCGTGCAGCACCGACGCGAACGCCGCCACCTCGCGGGGCGGGGCCGACGGGCCTGGGCCCCGCTCGATGGCATGCCGGTACAGCTCGACGGCCTCGGCCGTCCGGCCGGCCGCGAGCGCACGGGAAGCCCGCGAGGCGGGCGCACGCCACGATCTCCTCAACCGCACCCCCCTGAGCCGCCCCCGCGTGCCCCGTGGAGTCGCGCCGCTGCGAGACCACTCACCGCGATGATCATTTCACCGGCCGATGCACAGCAACGTTCCCCAGAGTTTTCTTATGATCGACACCTAGCGTCCGCCCGGTGCGACGCATCTGGGTACTGGCGGTGCTGCTACTGCTCGCCGGGTCGATCGCGCCGGGCACGCTGCGGCCGGTCGCGCTGCCGGTCGGCGCGGCCGCGACCCCGCCGCTGGGCTGGAACTCCTGGAACGGCTTCGGCTGCGACGTCAGCGACGCGCTGATCCGCCAGACCGCGGACGCGCTGGTCAGCTCCCGTCTGCGCGACGCCGGCTACCGGTACCTCACGATCGACGACTGCTGGATGGCTCCGCAGCGCACCGACGGCCACCTGGTCCCCGACCCGGCCAAGTTCCCGCACGGCCTGACGACCCTCGCCGACTACGTCCACGCCCGCGGCCTCCGCTTCGGCCTCTACGAGTCCGCCGGCACGAGGACCTGCGCCGGGTACCCCGGCAGCCTCGACCACGAGACCTCCGACGCGCGGGACTTCGCCGCCTGGGGCGTCGACTACCTCAAATACGACAACTGCTTCAACGGCGGACGTCCGGCCGGCGACCGGTATGCCACGATGGCGGACGCCCTGCGGCGTACCGGCCGCCCGATCGTGCTGAGCCTGTGCGAGTGGGGCGAGAACGCGCCGTGGAGCGGGTGGGGCGCGCGAGCCGGCGGATCGCTCTGGCGCACCACCGCCGACATCAGCGACACCTGGACGTCGGTGCTGGCCAACCTGGCCGCCCAGGTCGCGCTGCCCACCGGGCGTCCGAACGCCTGGAACGACCCGGACATGCTCGAGGTCGGCAACGGCGGGATGGACACCGGCGAATACCGGGCCCAGTTCTCGCTCTGGGCCGTGCTGAACGCGCCGCTGATCGCCGGGAACGACGTCCGGCGCATGACCGCGGCCACGCGAGACATCCTGCTGAACCGCGAGGTGCTCACGGTGGACCAGGACTGGTCCGGGCGCGCCGGGCGGCTGGTCCGGGAGTCCGGGCCGCTCCAGGTCTGGGCCAAGCCGATGACCGACGGCTCGGTCGCGGTCGTGTTCCTGAACGTTTCCGACGACCCGGTGCCCGCCACCGCGTCCGCCGCGGAACTCGGCCTGAAACCCGGCCCGAGGACCACCCACGACCTCTGGACCGGCGCGAACACCACCGGCCCGGTCCGCGCCACCGTGGCCCCCCACGACGTCGTCATGCTCCGCGTGACCTGACGGAACCGCCCGGAACCGCCCGGAACCGCGGCGGAACCGCCGCGGAACCGGGGGCCCGCACTCTCCTTCCTGTCGGCGCCGAACGGCACCGGCCGAGAAGAAGGAGGAGGGTCATGACACGCGCGCCGGCGATCGTCACCACCGGGCTGAGGAAGTCGTTCGGGGACCACGTCGTCCTCGACGGCGTCGACCTGACCGTGCCCGAGGGCACCACGTTCGCGCTGCTGGGCCCCAACGGCGCGGGCAAGACCACGATGGTCCACATCCTGTCCACGCTGCTCACCCCGGACGCCGGCGAGGCCCGCATCGCCGGGCACGACCTGGCCACCGACCCGGCGGGCGTCCGCGGCGCGATCGGCGTCACCGGGCAGTTCTCCGCGGTAGACGGCCTGCTCACCGGCGAGGAGAACCTCCGCCTGATGGCCGACCTGCACCACCTGGGCCGCGCCCGCGGGTCCGCCGCCACGGCGAAGCTGCTCGAGCAGTTCGACCTCACCGACGCCGCCCGCAAGCCGGTCTCGACCTACTCCGGGGGCATGCGCCGACGGCTCGACCTGGCGATGACGCTGGTCGGCGAGCCGCGCCTGATCTTCCTCGACGAGCCGACGACCGGGCTCGACCCGCGCAGCCGGCGCACGATGTGGGACATCATCCGGCACCTGGTCGCCGACGGGGTCACGGTCCTGCTCACCACCCAGTACCTGGACGAGGCCGACGAGCTGGCCGACCGGATCGCGGTCCTCGACCGCGGAACGCTGGTCGCGGAAGGCACCTCGGACGAGCTCAAGCGGCGCATCCCGGGCGGCCACGTCCGGCTCACGTTCGCCGACCGGGACCAGCTGGCCACCGCGGCCGCGACGCTCCCCGGCTCGACGATCCACGAGGACGCGCTCGCGCTCGACGTCGCCAACGACGGCAGCGTTCCCGCGCTGCGCGCGCTGCTCGACCGGCTCGACCAGCACGCGGTCGAGGTCAGCGAGCTCTCCGTCCACACCCCCGATCTGGACGACGTGTTCTTCGCCCTGACCGGCCACGCCACCGACAAGAAGGAGACGATCTCATGAGCGCCTACGCCCTGAGCGACTCGGCCACGATGGTGCGCCGCAGTCTCACGCACGTCCTGCGCTACCCGATCACGGTCGTCGTGTCGGTGGGCGTCCCGGTGCTGATGCTGTTGCTGTTCGTCGGCGTGTTCCGGGCGCTCGGACAGAGCCTGGCCGCGGGCCAGGACTACATCGACTACATCGTCCCCGGCGTGCTGCTGATGACCGTGGCCTACGGTTGCCAGTCCACCACGATGAGCGTCAACCAGGACAAGACCGAGGGCATCATCCTGCGGTTCCGGACGATGGCCATCTCCAGCTCGGCCGTGCTCACCGGGCACGTCGTCGCCGCGGTGGCCCGGACGCTGGTGAGCCTGGCGCTGGTGCTGGGCGTCTCGGTGGCGCTCGGGTTCCGACCGCAGGCCGGTGCGCTCGGCTGGCTCGCCGCGATCGGCGTGCTGGTGCTGCTCGTGCTGGCGCTGACCTGGCTGGCCGTCGCGACCGGGCTCACCGCGCCGACCGCCGAGGGCACCGCCGGGTTCACGCTGCTGGTCCAGCTGCTGCCGTTCGTGTCGAGCGCGTTCGTGCCGACCGACACGATGTCGGGCGGGGTCCGCTGGTTCGCCGCGAACCAGCCGTTCTCGCCGATCATCGAGGCGATCCGCGGCTTCCTGCTCGGGACGCCGGTCGGCTCCGACGGCTGGATCGCGGTCGGCTGGTGCGTCGGGCTCACGCTGGTCGGCTACCTGTGGGCGCGGTCGGCCTTCCGGAAAGTTCCCGTGCGCTGACCAGCGCGGACGCTTCCGCCATCAGCGCGTCCTGATCGAGGCCGGCGTACGACTCCTCCGCGGAGTCGTACGCCGGCCCGACGAGTTCCCGGATCCGCGCCAGGGTGGCCGGCGTGGTGAACCCACTGGTGACGCGGAACCGGTCGGCGATCACGACCATCCGGGCGGCCGGCTCCACGGCCGCGTCGCCGTGCCGTTTCAGATCGGCCAGCGCGAGGGCGAGCAGGAGCGCGCCGGCGATGTTCAGCCCGGCGATCGCGTCGATCCGGGCGAGCATCGGCAGCAACCGGCGGGGCAGGTCGGCGACCAGGCCCGGGACCAGGTCGAGCCGGTCGTCGAGCACGTGCGCGATCACGGCGCCGGCCTGTACTTCCTCGATCCACGGCCGCTGGCGCGGCAACTGCTGGGCCTCGGTGCGACGCAGCCGCTCGGCCGCTTCGCGCCAGAGCCGCAGCCCGTCCTCGATCCGTCCCCGTCCGCGCAGGATCTCGGCCCGGATGATGACGTCGAACGCCTGCAGTTCGTCGTCGGACCGGGCCTCGGACCGGGTGAGCTCCTCCAGCCACTGCTCGGCGTCGTCGAGCGCGCCGGTGCGTACCGCGATGAACACCATCGACCAGCGGACCCGGGCCGCGGTCCCCCAGGCCCCGAGGTCCTCCAGCACCGGCAGCACCGCGGCCATGTGCCGCTGGGCCTCCTCGACGCTCCCGTCGGCGAGCGCCAGCTCCCCGACCCGCGAGTGGACGGCCATCCGGAGCCAGCGGTTCCCGCGGTTCCCCAGCACGTCGAGGGCGCGCCGGGCGGCGTCCAGCGACGCGTCGAGGTCGCCGGTCGCCTCGGCCGCGTAGCTGACCGTGCTCAGCGCGACCGCCGCGACCATCGGCACGTCGGACTCGCCGAGCGCCCGGATCGCGTCGAAGTCCGGGGCCCGCAGCACCGCGTCGGCCGCGCCGACCAGCGTGTCCGACGTCGGGGACGGCGGCAGCCGGCGCAGCACCGCGAGCGAACGCGGGACCCGGGCCCCCTCCAGGATGAACGCGGCCAGCGTCGTGATCAGCGCGCCGGTGCGCACCGCCTCGACCAGCGGCGGCGCGGGCCGGAAGTGCGAGAGTACCCAGGCCGGCTCCCGGTTCAGCCAGGCCATCCGGGACAGGTTCGACTCGATCGTCCACAGGCCCCCGAGCGACGCGACGCACAGCGCCACCGTCTCCCCGTCGTGGCGCTCGATGGCCAGCCGGAGCGCGGCGACGAGGTTGTCGGAGTCGGCCCGGACCCGCTCCACGAACTCGACGAAGCCGGGCCCGAACACCTCCCCGTAGGTTTCCAGGCACACGGCTCGCGCCCAGGCCAGGAACCGATCGACGGCGGCGCCGGTCTCGCCGGCCTCCTCGCAGCGCAGCGCGGAGAACTCGCGGACGGTCTCGAGCATCCGGAACCGGACCCCGGCCGCCGCGTCCGACACCTTGAGCAGCGACTGGTCGACCAGGTGCTCGAGCACCGGCAGCGCGTCGTCGACGTCGAGGACGAGCGCGGCGGCGTCGGCGGTGAACCCGTCGGGGAAGACCGAGAGCATCCGCATCGCCGACTGGCCGGCCGGTTCGAGCAGGTGCCAGCTCCAGTCGATGACCGCGGCCAGCGTCCGGTGGCGTTCCGGGGTGTCGCGGGAGCCACTGCGCAGGCCGAGGCGGGTGTCGAGGCGGCGGGCGATCTCGGCCACCGACAGCACCCGGATCCGGGCCGCGGCCAGCTCGACCGCGAGCGGGAGCCCGTCGAGATGGCGGCAGACCTCGTCGACGGCCTCGTCCGGCAGGTCGGCACCGGGGCGGACGGCCAGGGCCCGGGCCCGGAACAGCGCGGCGCACGTCGTCGGCGTGAGCTCGGGCAGCAGGTAGACGCTCTCGGCCGAGAGGCCGAGCGGGGTGCGGCTGGTGGTGAGCACGCAGACGTCGGCGCTGCGGGCGAGCAGCGACGCGACCAGGTCGGCGGCGCCGGCGATCACGTGCTCGCAGTTGTCGAGGACGAGCAGCGCCGACGTGGACCCGAGGGCGGCGACGAGGTCGGCGGGCCCGGCCTCGCCCAGGCCCAGCGCCGACGCGACCTCGCCGACGACCTCGGCGTCGGTGGTGAGGCCGGCCAGCGGGACGAAGACCACCGAGCGCTGCGGGGCGGTGCGGGCGACGGTCTGGGCCAGCCGGGTCTTGCCGAGCCCGCCCGGCCCGATGATCGACGTGACCCGGGACGTCCCGATCAGCGCGGTGACCGCCTCGACGTCGTGCTCCCGGCCCAGGAGCGCGTTCGGGTCGTGCGGGACGCCCCGCCTGGTCGTCGCGGTCTCCGGGCCGAGCAGCTCGGCCTGGACTTCACGCAGTGCCGGGCCGGGGTCGGCGCCCAGCGAGTCACGCAGCCGGCGCCGGTAGGCCTCGTACCGGGCCAGGGCCGCGGCCGGCCCGCGCACGGCCGCCTCGCAGCGCAGCAGCTCGGCCAGCACCTCCTCGTCGCGCGGCTGCTCCCGGGCCAGCGCGGCCAGCACCGGCTCGGCCTCGGCGAAGCGTCCCAGGCGGGCGAGCGCGAGGGCCCGGGCCCGCACGAGCGTCCGGTAGGCCGGCGCGACCGCCGCCCGCAGTGTCCCGAGCGCACCCTCCGCGTCCGCGCGCTCGGGTGGTACCCACCCGCCGGCGGCGCCCGCCGCAGCCGGGCCGGCCGAGCCGGCTGCACCGCCCGAGCCGGCCGCGGGGCCCGACCCGGCCGAGCCGCCCGCGCCAGCAGACCCGCCCGCGCCGGGCGCGCCGCCGCGCGGGGCGCTCCACAGCGCTAGACCCGCTTCCGCCTCCGCCAGGGCGGCGGCCGGGTTGCCCTCCCGTGCGGCGCGCGCGGCCGCAGAGCGCGCGGCGGTCACGTCCACCTGGTCGTCGTCCAGCGCCAACCGGTACCCGCGAGGGGTGCTGACCAGCACGTCGGCACCGACCTGGGCCCGGGCCCGGAAGACCAGGGCCTGCAGGGCCTTGGCCGGGTGCTCGGGCGGGCCCTCGGGCCAGAGCTCCTCGATCAGCCGTCCGGCGCTGCACCCGGCCCGGAGCTCGCCGGCCAGCACGGCGAGCAGCTCGCGCACGCGCGGCCCGGAGACCTCCCGGTCCCGGAAGGCGACCCGCGTCAGCAGGGCCAGCTCCACGCTCACGTCGGCCAGATTAGACCGTGCGCCCGGCACCCGGTCAGCGACCGGCTTCAGGACGGTACGTCGATGCGGTACTGCTGGATCTTCCGGTAGATCGTCGCCCTCGACATGCTCAGCGACGCGGCCGCCTTGCTGCGGTTGCCTCCGAACGCCCGGAGCGCGGCGACCACCGCGTCCCGCTCCATCGACTCCAGCGGGTTGAGCAGGCGGCCGGAGATCGTGTGACAGTTCGCCGGCAGGTCGGCCGCCTCGATCACCCCCGAGCGGCGGTGCTGGACGACCGTCCGCAACGTGTCGGTGAGCTCAGCGACGTTGCCCGGCCAGGGCGTCCGCATGAGCAGTTGCATGGCCTGACCGGAGACGGTCAGGTCGCGGCCCGTCGCCAGACGGGCCAGCAGCACCGGGACGATCTGCGCGATGTCGTCGGCGTGGTGGCGCAGCGGCGGCAGTTCGACCGACGCCGGGAAGCAGCTGAGCAGCGCGTCCCGGCCGAGAGAACCGGCGCCGGTCGCGACCACCCAGCCGTCGCCGCGCCGGGCGCGGTACTGGTGCAGCAGGTTCGCCAGCGCGTCCCGCCGGGTGCCCCGGACCGCGTGCACGTGGCGCAGCACCAGCGTGCCGTCGAGCTGCTCCAGCTCGGCCCGCACCACCGAGAGCAGCTCGTCCTCGCCGTAGGGCTGGGCCAGGTCGACGACGCGGAACGGCCGGGTCGGGTGGTACAGCCGGTGCAGCGCGGAGGCCACCGCGAACTTGCCCACGCCGGCTTCGCCGCCGATCGTCACCCACTCCCGGTGCAGGTAGTGGTTCCGAATCTCCTCGCAGGCCAGGACCCACAGACCACCACTGCCGACGACGCCGGGCAGCGGATGGGCCAGCGCGTTCCGCCCGCCGAGCGGCTGTTCGACCCCGCGCTCCAGCCGGACCCGGGCGACGCCCCCGGCCGGCCCGCCCCCGCTGACGATCGGCGAGCAGAGCAGCCGGGCCCGGCCGCCGCTGGGTAACTCGACGATCATCGACGTCTGCTTGCCGCGCTCGGCCGCCTCGCCGGTGACCGCGATCAGCATCGCCTGGTCTTCCGGCGTGAGCAGGTGCCGGGCGTTGTCGTTGAGCATGACGACGTCGGCGTTGACCGCGAGCACGATCGCCGTGCTGCGCCGGCAGGCCCGCAGGTACTCGCCGAACAGGTCGAGCTCCCGCCGTCCGCTGTCGCGCAGCAGCTCCTGCTCGATCAGCGACGCGGTGCTCTTGGCCATCGCCAGCAGCAGCGGCCCGGCGTCGGAGCTCCAGCAGGTCATGTCCAGCAGCCCGACGGTCTGCCCGCTGACCGGGTGGCGCACCGGGACCCCGGCGCAGCCGAGCGTGTCGAGCACCCCGGTGTAGTGCTCCTGGCCCCAGACCTCGGTCGGCTGGCCGCTCTCCAGCGCGGTGCCGATGCCGTTGGTGCCGACGTCCTGCTCGGCGTAGCTGAAGCCGGGCGCGAGCTGCACCCGGTCGAGGTAGCGGACCAGACCGCTGTCGTCCGACCGACGGTCGAGGACGACGCCGTCGCGGTCGGTGAGGATCAGGCTGACCGGGCTGCCGTTCAGGCTCTCCTGCACCGACGGCAGGACGACGCCGGCCGCGCGGGCCAGCGGGGTCTCGAGGTCGGGCTCGGCCGTGTACGTGGGCGCGACGCCGTCCGGCGGGATCTCCCACCGGCGGGAACGCGTCCAGGACGCGGCGATCGTGTCGCGGACTTCTCGCGCGGCTCCAGCGGCCGCCCAGAACCGCTCCCGGGCCGCCCCGAGTCCGGGGCTCGCGGGGGTCACTGGTCCGCTGAAGGCGTGCTTCATCGTTGAACTCGCCTCCCCGCCGTCACGAATGTGTCGCCGATGTGAACGAGCGTAGGCGAACCGGCCCGGGCGAGCCGTCTCAAGTTGAGACCTGCGTCACCGCATTTCGGGGTTGGAATCTCTGGCATCCGGAACGGCGGCCTCCCCGGGCAAGACGGAGGGCCGACTGCGACGCCGCTCGGAGACCGTCATCCGTCCGAGGGAGCTCACCGCATGAGCCGACAGAGCCTGAGCAAGGCCCACCGCAAGATCACCGAACTGTCGTGGGAACCCACGTTCGCCACCCCGGCGAAGCGGTTCGGGACCGACTACACGTTCGAGAAGGCCCCGAAGAAGGACCCGCTGAAGCAGATCCTGCGGTCCTACTTCCCGATGGAGGAGGAGAAGGACAACCGCGTCTTCGGCGCCATGGACGGCGCGATCCGCGGCAACATGTTCCGGCAGGTCCAGGAACGGTGGATGGAATGGCAGAAGCTGTTCCTCTCGATCATCCCGTTCCCGGAGATCTCCGCCGCCCGGGCGATGCCGATGGCGATCGACGCCGTCCCCAACCCCGAGGTCCACAACGGGCTCGCGGTGCAGATGATCGACGAGGTCCGGCACTCGACGATCCAGATGAACCTCAAGCGCCTGTACATGAACCACTACATCGACCCGGCCGGGTTCGACATCTCGGAGAAGGCGTTCTCGAACTCCTACTGCGGGACGATCGGCCGTCAGTTCGGCGAGGGGTTCATCACCGGTGACGCGATCACCGCGGCGAACATCTACCTGACCGTGGTCGCCGAGACCGCGTTCACGAACACGCTGTTCGTCGCCATGCCGTCGGAGGCCGCCGCCAACGGCGACTACCTGCTGCCGACGGTCTTCCACTCGGTCCAGTCGGACGAGTCCCGGCACATCAGCAACGGGTACTCGATCCTGCTGATGGCGCTGGCCGACGAGCGCAACCGGCCGCTGCTCGAGCGCGACCTGCGCTACGCCTGGTGGAACAACCACTGCGTGGTGGACGCGGCGATCGGCACGTTCATCGAGTACGGCAGCAAGGACCGCCGGAAGGACCGGGACAGCTACGCCGAGATGTGGCGCCGCTGGATCTACGACGACTACTACCGCAGCTACCTGCTGCCGCTGGAGAAGTACGGGCTGGTCATCCCGCACGACCTGGTCGAAGAGGCGTGGAGCCGGATCTACGACGACTTCTACGTCCACCGCGTGGCGCAGTTCTTCGCCACCGGGTGGCCGGTGAACTACTGGCGGATCGACCCGATGACCGACCAGGACTTCGAGTGGTTCGAGGAGAAGTACCCGGGTTGGTACAACCAGTTCGGCAAGTGGTGGGAGGCGTACAACCGGCTGCGTCACCCGGGGAAGAACAAGCCGATCGCGTTCGAGGACGTCGGCTACGAGTACCCGCACCGCTGCTGGTCGTGCATGGTGCCGTGCCTCATCCGCGAGGACATGGTGGTCGACAAGGTCGACGGCCAGTGGCGGACGTACTGCTCGGAGACGTGCGCCTGGACCGACAAGGAAGCGTTCCGCCCCGAGTACCAGGGCCGCCCGACGCCGAACATGGGCCGGCTCACCGGTAAGCGCGAGTGGGAGACGCTGTACCACGGCTGGGACCTGGCCGACGTCATCAGCGACCTCGGGTACGTCCGCGACGACGGGAAGACGCTCGTCCCGCAGCCGCACCTCGACCTCGACGACCCGAAGAAGCTGTGGACGCTCGACGACGTCCGGGGCATCCAGTTCGGGAGCCCGAACATCGCGCTGAACGAGATGTCGGACGCCGAGCGCGAGGCCCACGTGGCCGCGTACCGCGCGAACCCGAACGTCACTCCGGCCTGAGCCGATCGCGGCGCGGCCCGGGCCGGGCCGCGCCGCGATCCGAGGGGATCCCATGGGAAAGAACCACAAGGTCCGCTTCGAACCCGTAGGCGTCGAGATCGACGTCGACGAGGACGAGACCGTGCTCAACGCCGCGTTCCGCCAGGGCGTGATGCTGATGCACGGCTGCAAGGAAGGGCAGTGCTCGGCCTGCAAGTCCTTCCTCCTCGACGGCGACCTCCAGATGGAGCGCTACTCGACGTTCGCGCTGGCCGACTACGAGAGCGAGGAGGGTTACGTCCTGCTCTGCCGGGCCCGGGCGTACAGCGACCTCGAGGTCGAACTGCTCAACTACGACGAGGACATGATCCGGTCGGGTCTCCCGCTGGTGACGTTCGAGACGACGGTCGAGGCGCTGGACGACGTTTCCCCCGACATCACCCGGCTGCGTCTGAAGCTGGGCGAAAGCTCAACCTTCCGGTTCCACCCCGGGCAGTACGTCGACCTCCGGATCCCCGGCAGCGAGGACCACCGCTCGTTCTCGATGGCGAACACCAGCGCGGCCGACGGCTACCTGGAGTTCCTCATCAAGCGGTACCCGGGCGGCCGGTTCTCCGGGCTGCTGGAGAACGAGATCTCGGAAGGCGACCCGCTCACCGCGACCGGCCCGTACGGGACGTTCACGCTGCGGGTCAGCTCCGACCGGCGGCTGGTGTTCGTCGGCGGCGGGGCGGGGATGGCGCCGATCCTGGCGTTGCTGCGTCAGATGGTGGAGAGCCGCACCGAGCGCGAGGCGGTCTTCTACTACGGAGCCCGGACGGCGGCCGACCTGATCTGCGCGTCCGAGCTCGCGGAAATCGGCGAAAAGCTGCCCGGCTTCCGCTTCGTCCCCTGTCTCTCCGACTCCTGGCCCGACGGCTGGGACGGCGAGACCGGGCTGGTCACCGCGGTGCTCGACCAGCGCGAGCCCGACCTCGACGACTCGGACGTCTACCTGTGCGGTCCCCCACCCATGATCGACGCCGGCCTGGCCCTGCTGGAGAGCCGGTCGGTCCCCGCCGAGCAGGTCTTTTACGACAAGTTCACGCTCACTGCGGCAAGCGAATGAGGACACCGATGACTCAACGCACGTTCCCGAAGCCGGAGTTCACCGGCGCGGAGGCCGGCCTCCTGACGTTTCCCGGTTCGACGAGCCGGGCCTACAACTACTTCACCCCCCGCAAGCTGCGGGCCACGGTCTACGAGGACGTCACGATGGACGTCCAGCCCGACCCGGAGCGGCACCTCACCCAGGGCTGGATCTACGGCTTCGCGGACGGCCCGGGCGGCTACCCGCAGGAGTGGACCGCGCTGAAGTCGTCCGACTGGCACCAGTTCCTCGACCCGAACGAGGAATGGGAACAGACGATCTACCGCAACAACAGCAACATCGTCCGGCAGATCTCGCTGAATCTGGAGAACGCCAAGAAGGCCGGCGCCTACCAGGCCTGGTCACCGGGCTGGACGCACTTCATCGAGCGGCACCTCGGCGCCTGGATGCACGCCGAGCACGGGCTCGGCATGCACGTGTTCCTGTCCGAGCAGCGCTCGGCGCCGACGAACATGATCAACAACGCGATCGCGGTGAACAGCGCGCACAAACTGCGGTTCGCCCAGGATCTGGCGCTCTACAACCTCGACCTGTCGGAGTCGAGCCTCCCGTTCGACGGCAAGGCCCACAAGGCGGTCTGGCAGAGCGAGCCGGTCTGGCAGCCGGTGCGCGAGAACGTCGAGCGGCTGACCGCGATCCGCGACTGGGCCGAGTCGCTGTTCGCCGCGAACATCGTCTACGAGCAGCTGGTCGGCGCGCTGTTCCGGAGCCACCTGGTGATGCAGGTCGCCGCCCGCAACGGCGACTACGTGACGCCGACGCTGGTCGGCGCGGGCGAGAACGACTACGACCGCGACCTGCGCTACACCCGGGCCCTGTTCAAGATGCTCACCGGCGACGAGACTCACGGCACCGACAACAAGGCCGTGCTGAACGGCTGGCTCTCGGCCTGGGTGCCGGTCAGCGTCCGGGCCGCGCACGACCTGCAGCCGATCTGGTCGCAGATCCCGGAGAAGCCGGTCACGTTCGCCGACTCCTGGCACGCGTCGACCGAGTCGTTCCGGAATGTGCTCGATGAACTCGGGCTGGACGAGCCGAAGGAGCTGACCCAGTGACCGCCCCGTCGAAATTCGCCGTCAACCGGACGACGTCCAACATGGCCGGCGTCACGCTGATGAACAACCAGAACGGCTACGTGGTCGCCGACGTCATGCGCACCAAGGACGGCGTCACGGTCGAAGAGTTCCCGTCGATGATCCGCGTCGACGGCGAACGGGTGCTGACGTTCGACTACGACGAGATCAGCGACGCGATCGGCTTCGAGTTCGACCAGTCGGACTTCGAGGAGATCATGTCGACCCACTACGGGCGCATGGTCCACCTCGACGACAAGACGATGCTGTTCGCCAACCCCGAGGACGCGGCCGAGTACATCGACTTCGACCTCGCGCCGGTGAACTGACTCGTTCCGGCCCGGCCGCCCGGCGGCCGGGCCGCCCCTTACCGCGACCACCGAGGGGAGCACGCCAATGAGAGCCGTGCAACTGTCCCGGTACGACACCTCACCCGTCCTGACCGAGGTACCCGAACCCACGATCACCGGCCCCCTGGACGTCGTCGTCCGGATCGGTGGCGCCGGGGTCTGCCGCACCGACCTGCACGTCATCGAGGGCCAGTGGCAGCAGAAGTCCGGGGTGACCCTCCCCTACACGCTCGGCCACGAGAACGCCGGCTGGGTCCACGCGGTCGGTCCCGCGGTCACGAACGTGTCCGTCGGCGACCCGGTGATCCTGCACCCGCTCGCGACCTGCGGCCTCTGCCCGGCCTGCCGCCTCGGTGACGACGTCCACTGCGAGAACTCCCGGTTCCCGGGCATCGACAGCGACGGCGGCTACGCCGACCTGCTCAAGACCAACGCCCGCGCCGTCGTGAAACTCGACCACTCCTTGCAGCCCGCGGACGTCGCCGCGCTGGCCGACGCGGGCCTGACCGCGTACCACGCCGCTCGCAAGGCCGCGGCCGCGCTCCGCCCGGGGCACAAGGCCGTGATCATCGGCGCCGGCGGGCTCGGGCACATCGGCATCCAGGTGCTGCGCGCGCTCACGCCGGCCGAGCTGATCGTCGTCGACCGGTCCTGGGAGGCGCTCGGCCTGGCCGAACAGCTCGGCGCCCAGCACATCGTCGCGTCCGACGGCAGCGAGGTGGACGCCGTCCGCGACCTGACCGACGGGCACGGCGCCGAGGCGGTGCTGGACTTCGTCGGCGAGGGCGGTGCGGTCGAGGCCGGCCTCGGCATGCTGCGCCGGGCCGGCAACTACTACGTGATCGGGTACGGCGGCGAGCTGCGCGTCCCGATGATCGACGTGATCTCGACCGAGGTGAACTTCGTCGGCAACCTGGTCGGCTCGTACACCGACCTGGCCGAGCTGATGGTGCTGGCCGCCGCCGGGGCGGTCACGCTGCACACCCGCCGGTACCCGCTGTCCTCGTACTCCGACGCCCTCGACGACCTGGATAAAGGCGAGGTCCGCGGCCGCGCCATTCTCGTCCCCTGAAAGGTTGGTTTGGAAATGGCCAAGGACCTGCGGTTCTCGAAGGACGCCCGGGTACTGCTCGAAGCCGGAGTCAACGCCCTCGCCGACGCGGTGAAGGTGACGCTCGGCCCGAAGGGCCGGAACGCGGTGATCGAGAAGCTCACCGGACCGCCCACGATCACCAACGACGGCGTGACGATCGCCCGGGAGATCCAGCTCCGCGACCCGTTCGCGAACATGGGCGCGCAGCTGGTCAAGGAAGTCGCGATGAAGACGAACGGGGTCGCCGGCGACGGCACCACGACCGCCACCGTGCTGGCCCAGGCGCTGGTCCGGGAAGGGCTGAAGGCGGTCGAGGCCGGGGCGAACCCGATGTTCCTCAAGACCGGCATCCAGAAGACGGTGGCGGCGCTCGTCTCGGCGCTGCGCTCCTCGGCGGTCGAGATCTCGAGCGTGCAGGAGCTCGCCCACGTCGCCACGCTGGCGGCGAACAACGACCCGGAGATCGGCGAGATCATCGCTCGCGCGATGCACCGGGTCGGCCCCGGCGGCGTGGTGACGGTCGACGAGTCGGCGACGTTCGGCCTGGACGTCGACTTCGTGGACGGCGTGGAGCTCGACCACGGGTTCATCTCGCCGTACATGGCCACCGACAAGCAGCGGATGGAGACCGTGTTCGAGCGGCCGTACATCCTGCTCACCAACGAGCGGATCACCCAGATCCAGACGCTGATGCCCATTCTCGAGCAGGTCACCAGGGCCCAGCGCCCGCTGGTGATCTTCGCCGAGACCGTCGACGGGCCGGCGCTGGGCATGCTGGTCGCCAACAACGTCCACGACACGTTCCGCAGCGCGGTCGTCCGCTCGCCCGGGTTCGGGCACCGGCGGCTGGCCGAGCTGGAGGACCTGGCCGCGATCACCGGCGGCGCGGTCGTCACCGGCGACGCCGGGCAGGACCTCGCGTCGCTGCGCCTCGACCAGCTCGGCACCTGCGACCGGATCACGATCACCGAGTCGTCGACGACGATCGTCGGCGGCGCCGGGGACGAGGGCCAGGTGTCGGCGCGGATCGAGCAGATCAAGAGCGAGCTCGAGCGCACCGACAACGAACACGACCAGGACCACCTCCAGCTGCGCATCGCCCGCCTCTCGGGCAGCGTCGCGGTGATCCACGTCGGCGCCGCCACCGGCGTCGAACTGAAGGAGCTGCAGCACCGGGTGGAGGACTCGCTCTCGGCGACCCGGGCCGCCATCGAGGAGGGCGTCGTCGCCGGAGGCGGCGTGGCGCTCGTGCACGCGGGCCGGTCGATCGGGTCGCTGGACCTGAGCGGGGACGCGGCCCTGGGCCGCGACCTGGTGCTCCGGGCGCTGGCCGAGCCACTGCGGTGGATCGCGATCAACGCCGGGTACTCCGGGGAGGAGGTCGTCGCGCGGGTGTCCTCCCTGGACCCGGGGCAGGGGTTCAACGCGCTGACCGGCGAGTACGGCGACCTGGTCGCGGACGGGGTCATCGACCCGCTGAAGGTGACCCGGTCGGCGCTGCAGAGCGCGGCCTCGATCGCGGCCCTGCTGCTGACGACCGAGACGCTGGTCGTCGAGGAGATCGTCCAGAACCCGGGGGCGATCGTCGCGCCGGGCTTCGGTGACCTGGCCGAGGGCATGGTGCGGCCCTCGAACATCTACTGATGTTCATGCGCCGGGAGCCGGGGCCTCTGGTCCTGGCGGTGCGGGGCCCCGGGCCGGTGCGGGTCGCGAACGGGCCTTCGCGGACGGTGGTGCGTTACCTCGGCCCCGCGTTCGTCGCGGCGGTGGCGTACGTCGACCCGGGCAACCTGGCCACGAACGTCACCGCCGGGGCCTCGTACGGGTTCACGCTGCTCTGGGTGATCGTCGTCGCGAACCTGGCCGCGATGCTCGTCCAGTACCTCTCCGGCAAGCTGGGCATCGCGACCGGGCTCAGCCTGGCCGAGGCGTGCCGGGAGCGGTACCCGAAGCCGGTGTCGGTGGCGCTCTGGCTGCAGGCCGAGTTCGTCGTGATCATGACCGACCTGGCCGAGGTGGTCGGCGGAGCGGTCGCCCTGAACCTGCTGTTCGGGGTGCCGCCGACCGTCGGTGCGGTGCTCACCGTGGCCGGGATGCTGGTGATCCTGGCCGCCCAGCAGCGGGGACGGCGTCCGTTCGAGGCGGTCATCGCGTCGCTGCTCGGGGTGCTGGTGGCCGCGTTCGCCTACCAGACGCTGCGGGCCGGGGTCTCGCCGGCCGAGGCGGTCGGCGGGCTGGTGCCCCGGTTCGCCGGGACCGACAGCGTGCTGCTGTCGGTCGGGATCGTCGGCGCGACCGTGATGCCGCACGCGATCTACCTGCACTCGGCGCTGACCCAGTCCCTGCGGGCCCGCGGGTCCCGGGCGCGGAAGGTCGCGGTGCGGGCGACGCTGGTCGACGTGGTGCTCGCGCTGGCGATCGCCGGGTCGGTGAACGTGGCCATCCTGCTCGGTGCGACGTCGCTGTCGTCGGCGTCTTCGCTGGAGGAGGCGTACGCGGGCTACGGGGGCGCGACCGCGGCGGTGTTCGCGACCGCGCTGCTGGTGTCGTCGCTGGCCGCCTCGGCGGTGGGCGTCTACAGCGGGCAGGTCGTCATGCAGGGGTTCATCCGGCGGTCGATCCCGCTCTGGCTGCGCCGGTCCGTGTCGGTGCTGCCCGCGCTGGTGATCCTGCTGCTCGGCGTGGATCCGACGAGCGCGCTGGTGCTGAGCCAGGTGGCGCTGTCGTTCGGGGTTCCGTTCGCGATCTTCCCGCTGCTGGGGTTCACCGGGGACCGGCGGTTGATGGGTGACCTGGTGAACCGCCGGGCGACGCGGTACGCCGGCTACGCGGTCGGCGGCCTGATCGTCGGGCTGAACGCCTATCTCGTGTCGGCTGTACTGCTCTGAGACGGGGTGTGGGCCTGATCGAGTCGCGGCGATCGGGCTCACATCCTTGGAGGTTCGGATGGCTCCCTGGATCACTGCCGCCGTGTTCATGGCCGCGATCGCGGTCTGGCTGGGCGTCGCGTTGCCGGGCGTGGCCGACGCGCTGCCGGCCCGGCTGGCCGGGCGGGCCCGGTGGTGGCGGCGCTGGGCCTGGACGGTCGCGGCCGGGTGCGGTGCGGCCGGGTGCGGCGCGTCGGCCGCCGCGCTGCTGCTGTGTTGAAATTCGTGGAACCGATCGGTTCGCGCTAGCGTCCTATCACCATGGGCACAATGCGGATTATTCGGACAGCACTTCTCGGCCTGGCGCTCCTCGCGGCCGGCTGCGGCGCCCCGGCGACCGCCGAGGTCGAGGCCTCGGCCGGCCCGGAGGTCCCGTCGGACGACCTGGTGCTCCGGGCCGAGTACACCGGTGGGTTCGTCCCGCCGCAGTTCACGTACAGCCGGCTCCCCACCGTCAGCGTCTACGCGGACGGCCGGGTGATCACCGAGGGCCCCCAGATCACGATCTATCCCGGCCCGGCGCTGCCGAACGTGCTGGTCCGCACGATCAGCCGGGCGTCGATCGACCGTCTCGTCGCCAGTGCCCGCCAGGCCGGCGTCGGCAAGCCGTTCGACTACGGGACCCCGGGCGTCGCGGACGTCCCGACCACGCGGTTCACGCTGGTCGACGGCGGGAAGCGGTCCACGTCGGAGGTGTACGCGCTGGGGACGAACGACGAGTGGGACCGGCAGCTGGCCGCGGCCCAGCGCGCCGCGCGCGCCCGGATGCGGACGCTCTTCAGCACGCTCACCGACGTCCGCGGCACCGGCGAGGACCGGCCGTACCGGCCGGACGCGGTCGCGACGATCGTCCGCGCCTACACCCCCGGCGGCGAGGGCCGTCCGCAGCCGGCTCGCGCCTGGCGCGGCGCGCCGCTCCCCGGCCCGGTGGTCGGCCCGGCCGACCTGCACTGCCTCACCGCGACCGGCGCGGTGGCCGACCGCGTTCTGGCCGACGCCGCCGAGGCCAACACCGAGACCCCGTGGACGTCCGGCGGCCGCCAGTGGTCGCTCACGTTCCGCCCGCTCCTGCCGGACGAGTCCGGGTGCGGCTCACTGGGCAGGTAGGGCGTCCTGGCCGTGGCCGGCGGGTGAGCGTGCTCGCGTAGCATCGGCGCCGTGGCGTCCAGCGATCCCCGAGCCCGCCGGTCACGGTCGGCGCTGGAGAGTGCGCTGCTGGAGCTCATCGCCGGCAGCGACCTCGCCCAGATCTCCGTCTCCGACCTCACCCGCCGGGCCGAGGTCAACCGCTCCACGTTCTACGAGCACTACACCGACGTCCACGACCTGGCCGCGTCGGCCTGCACCGGCCTGTTCGACGAACTGGTGACGAGCCTGCCGTTCGCCGACCGGCGCCTGGCCGACGAGCCCGTCCCGGCCGACAACCCGCTGGTCCCGCTGTTCAGCCACGTCGCCAGGCACGCGGCTCTCTACCGCTCGCTGCTCGGGCCGGACGGCAGCGCCCGGGTGATCAACCACCTGCTGCACCGCCTGCGGGCCTCGACCAGGGCGAACCTGCAGCTCGCCGACGAGCGCCTCGCCGACGACCACACCGACGGCCTGATCGCCGGCGCGATCCTCGCGGTGATCGTCGACTGGCTGCACGACGACGACCGGACGACGTCGGACGAGCTGGCCGCGGCCGTGTGGCCGCACCTGGTCGCGACCGCGCTGCTGCACGGCCCGCCGTCCTACGCGGATTCGCGCTCGATCTCGCCGCGCGCCTCGGCCAGCAACACCAGTTCAGCCCAGCTGCGCCGGTAGCACGCCCACTCCACCGGATAGACGTGGGTGGCCGAGCCGCAGTACGCCGGGTTCTCCGGGTCCACGACGTGCTCGGCGACCAGTAGCCGGGCCGTTTCGACGTCGTCGCTCACGTAGCTCCGGTGCCATCCACCGGTCGTCTCGCTGATCCACGACGCGCGCTCGGCCGGTTCGCCCCGTCGTCCCGCCATGCTGATCGCTCCCGTCCGTCCGGACCTCCACTTGTGACACACCGTTCGGGTGATCGCGCGGCAGGCCCGTTTCCTGAGAATGAACTGCAATCGCAGAATGGGCAAGCTACAAACTGCCCCAACGCAATACCAGTTCTCGCACTCAATAAACAGACCCAAAATGCAAGACTGCACCAGGACGCCGAATTGCTGTGTGGGTCGCCGGACGAAGGGACTTCCGTCGTGGACGAGGTCAGCCCCACGCTTGCTCGGCGCATGCTCCTCTCGACGCTGCAGCGCCTCCACAAGGCCGACGGGCGCTCCACCGACCTGATCGGCGCCGAGGTGGGCGTCGACGGTTCGACGGTGGCGCGCTGGCTGGCCGGCGGGAAGCGCAAGCTGCGGGCGCACGAGATCCGCGGGCTGTGCGAGGTCTACGGCGTCGACGAGGACACGAAGAACCAGCTGGTGCGGCTGGCCCAGGACGCCGGCAGCCGGAACGTCACCCAGCGGCTGTCGTGGTTCGCGACCTACCAGTTCGGCATGTTCCTCGACCTCGAACGGGACGCCCACCGCGTCGTGACGTTCGAGTCCACAGTGGTACCCGGTCTGCTGCAGACCGAGGGGTACGCCCGCGAAGTCATCCTCGCCGGGGCGCCGGCCGCCGAACTGAACGAGGCGGACGTCCAGGAGCGGGTGCAGTTACGCATGGAGCGTCAGAAGGTGCTGCGCCGGGACCGCCCGGCGGAGCTGCTGGCCATTCTCGACGAGGCGGTCATCCGTCGCCCGATCGCCGACGCGGACGCGATGCGCGCACAGCTGGCGCACCTGCTCGAGATGGCCGAAAGGCCGAACGTCACGATCCAGGTCATCCCATTCTCGGCCGGACCGCACGCAGCCGCGGCGACCGGCCCCTTCGTCCTTTTGTCGTTCGACCATCTCGGGGAGGTGCCCGGGGAGATCGCCTATGGCGAGAACCCGGCGAACGCCCTGTACATGGAGACAAAAGAGGAGACGGACCGGTATCGATCTGTTGCCGACCATTTGCTCAGTCAGGCACTGAGCCCGGAGGCGTCAGCGGAGATGATCGCCGGTGCGATGAAGGAACCCGTAACACCCGAGGAGGAGAGGGATGACCCATCTAAGCCCTGATCTGGACGTGCGCCGGGCTCGCTGGCGGAAATCCGTGCGCAGCGGCACGAACGGCAATTGCGTGGAGGTCGGCACCGCGAGAGCGGCGATCGGCGTCAGAGACACCAAGGACGACGGACGCGGCCACGTGCTCGCGTTCACCCGCCCGGCCTGGTCCGCGTTCCTCGACGGGTGCAAGGCCGGCGAGTTCGACCGCTAGGACCGGCGGGGACGCCCGACGAGACGGGGACGCCCGACGAGAAAGGGACGCCCGGTGAGACGAGGGCGGCCGGCCCATCCGGAGTATCGGCCGGCCGCCCTCGGCGTGTCCACCTTAGACCTTCAGACCTCGAGGACCAGCGCGCCACCCTGTCCGCCGCCCGCGCACATCGCGGCGACGCCGATGCCACCGCCGGTGCGCCGCAGCTCGTAGATCAGCGTGTTGACCATCCGGGCGCCGGAGGCCGCGATCGGGTGGCCCAGACTGCAGCCGCTGCCGAAGAAGTTCACTCGCTCCTCGTCCAACCGGAAGTGTTTGCAGGCCGCGACCGGAACCGAGGCGAAGGCCTCGTTGATCTCCCAGAGCTTCACGTCGTCGGTCGACAGACCGGCGCGGTCGAGGACCTTCTCGATCGCCCGGACCGCGCCGACGCCGGTGCGGGCCGGCTCGACGCCGACCGACACCCAGGCCCGGATCGTGGCGAGCGCCTCGAGACCCTGGTCGGAGCCGGCCACCGTGACCGCGGCGGCCGCGTCGTTGACCCCGCTGGCGTTGCCCGCGGTGATCGAGAAGCCCTCGATCTCGGGGTGCAGCACCTTCAGGCTGGCCAGCTTCTCGGCGCTGGTGTCCCGGCGCGGGTGCTCGTCGACCGCGAACTCGACGACCGATCCGTCGAGCGTCGAGACCTTGATCGGCACGATCTCCTCGGCGAACTTGCCGGCGTCGATCGCCGCGATCGCGCGCTGGTGGGAGCGGAGCGCCCAGGCGTCCATCTCCTCGCGGGTGATGCCGAACTCCTGCGCGCTGTTCCAGCCGACGGTGATCGACATGTCGGTGTTCGGCGCGTCCGGCGTGTTCGGGTGCGTGCCCGGGTACCAGGGCTCGACCTGGTCGACGGTGCCGGGGACGCGCCGGCTGAGCCGGGGCGAGAGCGACGACGAGTTCACCCCGCCGGCGACGACGACCTTCTCCATCCCGCTGGCCACCCCGGCCGCGGCCAGGCCGATCGACGAGAGGCTGCCGGTGCAGTGGCGGTTGACCGCGATGCCGGGCACGTCGGTCATCCCGGCGACGACGGCGGCGTAGCGGGCGAGGTCGCCCCCGCCGTAGAGGGACTCGGCGAAGATGACGTCGTCGACCCGGGCCGGATCGATGCCCGACCGGCGGACGGTCTCGGTGAGGATCGCGGTCGCGAGGTCTTCGGCGGGCGTCTGCGCGAGCGTTCCCTTGCGCGCGGTGCCGATCGCGGTGCGGGCCGCGCTGACGATGACGGGCTGCGCCATGGTCACCTTCCCTTCGAATCCCTGTGGGCGGTGTAACTGTAGCGTTTACCGGTGAGCCAACAGTAGGCTGCGGGGAACGCGTCGAGAAGGTGTGCTGCACCACAGGTTCAAGGGAGACAGCGTGGAGCTGAGCGGATCATCTGCCCTGGTCGTCGGCGGAGCGGGAGGGTTCGGCGCGGCTACCGTGCGACGGCTGCACGCGGCCGGGGCCCGCGTCGTGATCGCGGATCTCCAGGAGGAGAACGGCAAGGCGCTGGCCGCCGAGCTCGGCGAGAACGCGCTGTTCGTGCACACCGACGTCACCAGCGAGGAGTCGGTGGACGCGGCGATCGCGTCGGCGGTGGAGATGGGTCCGCTGCGGGCGAACGTGATCGTGCACGGCGGGCCGGCCGCCGGGAAGCGGATCGTGAACCGGGCCGGTGAGCCGTACCCGGTGGCGACGTTCCGGCGGACGGTCGAGATCTTCCTGGTCGGCACGTATCACGTGCTGAGCAAGGCGGCGGCGGCGATGTCGAGGAACGAGCCGCTCGACTCGGGCCAGCGCGGGGTCGTGATCACGACCGCGAGCATCGCCGGGTTCGAGGGGCAGGTCGGGCAGTCCGACTATTCGGCCGCGAAGGCCGGGGTCATCGGCATGACGCTCACCGCCGCGCGCGACCTGGCGCCGGCCGGGGTGCGGGTCATGTGCATCGCGCCCGGCGTGTTCTTCACGCCCGCGTACGGGTCGATGACGCGCGAGGAGGCGGAGGCGAGGTTCGGGAACAACATTCCGAACCCGAAGCGCCTGGGTGAGCCGGACGAGTACGCGCGGTTGGCGCTGTCGATCGTGGACAACGACTACCTGAACGGAACGACGATCCGAATCGACGGAGCCCAGCGGTTCAACATTTAGGGGTACTGAAGGAGAGCCGGGTCGGGGTCTCGCCCCCCGACCGCTCGCCGATCCCTTCTCGAGGGGCGGAAACGCGGCCGGACCGCCGACGGCGGCGGCCACCGCCTCGCCGGACGCGCCCACCGAGTCCCAGGGGATCGAGACCTCGTCGAGCGGCGGTACGAACCGTCCATCCGCGTTCGGCGACGGGGAGACGGATCGTTCGGCCCGGGCCGCCGTGCGGTTCGCTCGCTTCCTCCGCGACCGGATGTCACGGCACGGCACGCCCTTGCCCGGCGCTCGCGCACAGCGTCGGGGGCGCTAGAGCGTGTTTGAGAAGCCGGTCGCTCGTTGGGTGATGTGTGGCTCGTGGTGATCTGACTAACGCCGAGTGGGACGTCTTGTCGGCGGTGTTGCCGCCGGCGAAGCCGGGCGGCCGCCCGCCGCGTCCGCGGCGGCAGGTCATTGACGGGATCCGGTGGCGGGTGAGGACCGGTGCTCCGTGGCGTGACCTGCCCGAACGCTACGGACCCTGGGAGACTGCGTATGGGCTCTTCCGGGACTGGCAGCGTGACGGGACCTGGACACGGATCGTGTCCGATCTGCAGTCTCGGGCCCAGGCGCGGGGTCTGATCACCTGGGACGTGTCGGTTGACTCGACCGTGGTCCGGGCCCACCAGCACACCGCTGGCGCTCGTCAAGGGGCAGCGAACAGAAACAACCGCCGGGAGGGTGCACCGCAGAGCCCAACGACCATGGTCTGGGACGGTCACGCGGCGGGCTGAGCACCAAGATCCACCTCGCCGCCGAGGCCGGGCAACGGCCGCTGGCGCTGCTGATCACCGCCGGACAGGCCGGTGACGCCCCGCAATTCCAGCCGGTCCTGGACGCCATCCGGGTGCGCGGCCGGGCCGGACGGCCGCGCACCCGGCCGGCGCGGGTACTGGCCGACAAGGCCTACGGATCCCGCGCCAACCGCAGCTACCTGCGCCGACGCGGGATCCGCGCCACCCTTCCCGAACCGGCCGACCGGATCAGCCACCGCAAACGCCGCGGCCGCAATGGCGGCCGACCACCGGCCTTCGACCTTGAGACCTACAAGCAGCGTCATGCTGTCGAGTGCGGGATCAACCGCCTGAAGCGCTACCGCGGCGTGGCCACCCGATACGACAAACTCGCCGTCCGCTACCTGGCCACCCTCCTGATCGCCGCGATCAACCAATGGCTGCGCTGACCAGCAACCCAAACAGGCCCTAGGCGGCTCCGACGTCCTCTTGGTCTTCGGCGGGGGTGAGCAGCGGGCGGAGGCCTCGGATGATGTTCGTGATACCGAACTCGAGCTCGGCCGACGGGTCGGCGGTGGCACCCAGCGGCGCCTGGCGACCCTTGCGCTGCACGAGCAGGAACCCCTGCGTGTAGACCGACAGTGTGAAGAACGCGTGCTGCGCGAGCGCGTCGGGCACGCCGGCGGCGGCGAGCGCGTCCAGCAGCTCCTGCTTCCGCGCCCACGACCGCGAGCCGGCGCCGTCGTCGTCGGCCGCGTCGATCTGGCGGACGATCAGGTCGCAGGCCAGGTCGTCGCCGGCCAGCAGGCGGTGGAAGTCGAGGAAGAAGTTCGCCAGCTGCGCTTCCCAGTCGTCGCCGCGCAGCGGCGGCATCCGCTCGTAGAACGAGCTCAGCGCGGCCTCGGTCATGGCCGCGACCAGCTCGCGCTTCGTGCGGAAGTACCAGTAGATGCTCGTGACCCCGACGTCGAGGTGCGCGGCGAGCTGCGGGATGCTCCACTGCTCGACCGGTACGTCGCGGTAGAACGCGAACGCTCCGGCGATGATGTCGGACGGGTTGATCGAGCCGCGGGGCCGGCGTGGGCGCGCCGGCTTCTCCGCTTTACCCGCTGGGGACGGCATCTGGGGACCTCCTCGCATCCGACCGGTAAAGACTACCGGAAGGTTCGCGGGGAGGGTCAGTGGCGCACCGCCTGGGACGTCTGCAGGATCGGGCGGCCGCTCGGCGTCCGGATCTCGGTGACGGCGTGGCCATGCGTGGGGCCGGCCGGCCCTCGCGGTCCGACGCGCCCGATTGCGCCGCCTCCCTCGCCGACGAAGGCGATCGTGGACGCCAGGACGCCGACGGATCGGGCCTGGACGGATTCGGCCGGGTACGCGGTGCAGCCGGGGGGCATCGTGGTGGCTGCGCCGAGGTAGGCGAGCAGCGCTCGGCGAGTGGTCGGGTCCAGCGGCGTTTCCGGCTGCTCGTCGGCCAGCAGTGCGGGTAACCCGCCCGGCACGATCCCGGCCGCCCGGATCTCCTCGACCGCCAGAAGCGCCAACCCACACCCCGCCGCCCGCGACGCCCGCACCCCGCCCGCGGCGCTGGGGGCATCCGCCTCGGATTTCGCGTTCCGGGGAACGAGCATCACTACGGCTGAGCCGTGGAGGCGGCGGGGGCCCCGGGCCGAGTCACGCTGGGCCACGGTGAGCCGCAAGGTCAGATCCCCGGACGGCCCGGCCGCCAGCTCCTCCACCGCGATCCGCACCGACCGTCGCGCCGACGCGGCCACCCCCGCCGTCCACGACAGCATCCGCACCGCTCGTCCCGGTGCACTCCGCTCGGCCGCGGTCACCAGCGCCGCGACGAGCTGTGCGCTCGGGAACTCGGGCCACTCCGGGTCGGCCGCCATCGCCAGGAAGTCACCGGACCCGACCCGCCAGAGGTTCAGCGCGCGCACCAGCTGATCGACGCTCGGCGCCCGCCACCCCGCCCCCGCCCACACGGCCGCCCCCGCGGACGCCCCCGTCCGAACGCCTGCCCCCGCCCGAACGCCTGCCCCCGTCCGTATGCCTGCCCCCGCCCACGCAGCCTCAGGGCCGTCCACGAGATGCAGAACGGTCACCGCGACCTCCTTGCCGATCGGCTTGTGGACGGCGTAATTTCCGCCGGAGTCCAGTCACTCATATGATTAGATGATCGTCAACATTTCAACGCATTAGATCGGGGCACCATGGAGTGGGTCGATGTCGGTTTGCTGCTGATCCGGCTGAGCCTCGGCGTCACGCTCCTGATGCACGGCTGGAACCACTGGCACGGCGGCGGCAAGATCGCCGGCACCGCGGGCTGGTTCGAGGGCCTGGGCCTGCGGCCCGGCGTGATGCAGGCCTGGGCCAGCGTGGTGACCGAGCTGGCCGCGGGCGCGGGGCTGATCGTCGGCCTGCTGACGCCGCTGGCCTGCGCGGCGACGATCGGCGTGATGGCGGTGGCAGCGATCGTCGCCCACCGGCCGAACGGGTTCTTCGTCTTCCGCGACGGCTACGAGTACGTCGTGATGATCGCGGTCTTCTGCGCCGCGCTGGGAATCCTCGGCCCGGGCCGGATCTCGCTCGACCACGCGCTCGACATCCAGATCACCGGTCTCGCCGGTCTTCTCGTCGCGGTCCTGGTCGGCCTGGGCGGCACCGCGCTACTCCTCGCCACCACCTGGCGCCCGAACAAGAAGAAGACCGAAGTCCCGTCGTGACCCCCGCCGCAACACATTGACATTTGTCTAACAAAGTACTTAGCGTCCAGTCGATCCGACGGACGTATTGGCAGGAGCTCGATGAACCTCCTCACCCTGCTCGACATGTCGCTCGCCGGGCACGGCGACCGCGTGCTTCTCGGCCCCAGCGAATCCGGCCTCACCCCGGTCGACCTGCAGCAACGCGCCCGGTCCGGCGCCCAGCACCTGGTGGCCGCGAACGCGGAGACCGTCGTCTACCTCGGCGAGAACGGCCTCGGGTTCCCGATCGCTCTGTTCGCCGCGGCCATCGCGAACGTGCCGTTCCTCCCGCTGAACTACCGGCTGGCCCGCGAGCAGCTCGTGGACGTCGTCGAGGCGCAGAACCGCCCCTACGTGATCAGCGAGGACCCGTCGATCGCCGAGGGCGCGCACACCGTCGACGAGTGGCTGGCGCTGACGAAGGAGCCCGGCCCGGACGTCGCCCTGCCCGGCGAGCCCGACACCGACGCCGAAGCCGTGCTGTTGCTGACCAGCGGCACCACCGCGGCGCCGAAGAGCGCCGTGCTGCGCCACCGCCACCTGGCCGCGTACGTGCTCGACACGGTCGAGTTCAGCGGCGCGGCCCCGACCGACGCGGTCGTGGTCAGCGTGCCGCCGTACCACATCGCTGCGGTCGCGAACCTGCTGTCGAATCTCTACAGCGGACGACGGATCGTCTACCTCGACAAGTTCACCCCCGAGGGCTGGATCGACACGGTCGCCGAGCAGGGCGTCACGCACGCGATGGTCGTGCCGACGATGCTCTCCCGGATCGTCGACGCGCTCGAGGCAGGCACCGACGCCCCCACGACGCTCCGTTCACTGAGTTACGGCGGGGCTCCGCTCGCGCCGTCGATCCTGCAGCGTGCGCTGGCCCTCCTCCCCGACGTCGGGTTTGTGAACGCGTACGGGCTCACCGAGACGTCGTCGTCGATCGCGGTGCTCGGCCCCGACGACCACCGGACCGCGGCGGCCAGCGACGACCCGGCCGTCCGGGCGCGGCTCGGGTCGGTCGGGCGGCCGCTGCCGAGCGTCGAAATTCAGATCCGGAACGCCAGGGACGAGCCGGCCGCACCGGGCGAAGTCGGCGCGATCTTCGTCCGCGGGCCGCAGGTCGCGGGTGAGTACCGCCAGGGCGGCAGCCGGATGGACGCCGGGGGCTGGTTCCCGACCCGGGACGAGGGCTACCTGGACGCGGACGGCTTCCTGTTCGTCAAGGGGCGGTCCGACGACACGATCATCCGGGGCGGCGAGAACATCGCGCCGGCCGAGATCGAGGACGTGATCCAGCAGCTCCCGGGGGTGGCCGAGGCGGTCGTGGTCGGGATTCCGGACGAGGAGTGGGGCCAGCGGATCGGCGCGTTCATCATCCGGCGGCCGGGCGCCGATCTGAGCGAGGACGGGATCCGCGAGTACGTGCGCAGCGTCCTCCGCTCGTCGAAGACGCCGGACGTGGTGACGTTCGTCGACGAACTCCCCCGCACGCCCACCGGCAAGATCCTCCGCCGACAACTGATCGCGAAGTAGGCGCCGAGCGAACACGGACCGGGCCCGGTCCGTGTTCGCTCCCTTTACGCCCGGCCCTGCTTGACGTCCTTGAACGGCACGTCCCGGTCGGCGGCGAACTCGCGGGGCATCCCGAGTACCCGCTCGCTGATCACGTTGCGGGCCATCTCCGTGCTGCCGCCGCCCAAACTCCCGGCCTGCCGGTTCAGCGACAGCTCCCCGACCTCACCGGTCGCCCCGGTCACCGCCGCGCTCCCGGCGATGTCGACGCGGATGTCCGAGTCGCGCCAGTCCGTCTCCGCGTGCATCAACCGGGTCATCGACGCCGACGGGCCCGGCAGCGCGCCGGTCGTCAGCCCGATCGTGACCCGCCGGACCAGCGCCGACTGCACCAGATGGTTGGCCCGCGACTCCCCGATCAGCTCGCGCACGGCGACGTCGTCCAGCCGCCCGACCGACCGCGCCAGCCCGGCCAGCGACCGCGCGGCCGCGGCCGGGATGCCCCGCCCCCACCCGCTGACGTACGGCGAGCCGCCGCCCATCGACGTGCGCTCCCAGTACAGCTGCCGGGACGCCACCGCCCAGCCGCCGTTGACCTCGCCGACCACCGAGTCGGCGGGCAGCATCACGTCGTCGAAGAACTCCTCGCAGAACTCCGTCGAGCCGTTCACCTGCCGGATCCGCCGGATCGTGATGCCCGGGGTGTGCACCGGCACCAGGAACATCGTCAGGCCGGCGTGCTTCGGCACCGACCAGTCGGTGCGCACCAGGCAGAGCCCGTAGTCGGCCGCGTACGCGCCCGAGCTCCAGATCTTCGCGCCGTTCAGGATCCACACGTCGCCGTCCCGCTCGGCGCGGGTCGTCACCCCGGCCAGGTCGGAGCCGCCCCGGGGCTCGGACAGGAACTGCACCATCAGCTCGTCGCCCCGCAGGGCCCCGCCGATCCGGTCGCGCTTCTGCTGCTCGCTGCCCATGTCGAGCACGGTGGCGGCACAGATCGCCAGCGTCGGGACGTTGATCCGCAGCGGCATCTCGTAGCCCTGCGACTCGCGGTTGAACGCGTGCTGGTGCTCCGGCGTCAGGCCCAGGCCCCCGTACGCGGACGGGAACGCGATCCCCGCGAACCCGCCGTTCCACAGGATCTTCTGCAGTTCCTTCGTCCGGCTCCACGACGCGACGTCGTTCTCCGGGTCGTCCAGCGACGGATCCCGATCCTCGAGCCGGGGCATGTTCGCCGCGAGCCACTCCTTGGCCCGGATCCGGAACTCCTCCACCGAGCTGGTCACGCTGCCTCCCGCGAGATCACGATGTCGGCCAGAGCCCGCCGATGGTCCGACGGCGTCCCGTACAGGGCCCGGTTCACGGTCGCCCGGCGCAGGTAGAGATGGAGGTCGTGCTCCCAGGTGACGCCGATCCCGCCGTGCAGCTGGACGCAGTCCTGGATGATCGCCGTCGACTTCTCCCCGACGTACGCCCCGGCCGCCGCGACCAGCTCGGCCGCGTCGTCGGCACGGTTCTGCACCGCGGAACCGGCGTCCGAGACGATGCCGTGGATCGCCTCCGTCCACGTCTTCATGTCCGCGAAGCGGTGCTTGAGCGCCTGGTAGGACGCCAGCGGCCGGCCGAACGAGTACCGGTCGAACGCCCACGCGATCGTGAACTCCAGCACCCGGTCGACGGCGCCCGCCGTTTCGGCGGCCTGCAGCACCCCGGCGACCTGCTGCTGCCGCGCGACCGACTCCCCCGCCTGCCCTACCGTCCCCACCACTGCGGACGCCGGGACAGTCACGTCGTCGAGCCGCACCGCACCGAACCGGCGGACGAGATCCAGTGACGTCGTCGGCTCCACGGTCACCGCGTCCCGGGGCACCAGGAACTGCGTGAGCCCCTCGGGCGCCGCCGCGGTCACCAGGAACAGGTCGGCCTGGTCGGCCGATTCCACCCGGTCCTTGACGCCCGAGAGCACCCAGCCGTCGCCGTCCGGGGTCGCGGTCACGCCGGGTGCCGACGGCGCCCACCCGCCCCCGGGCTCGTACACCGCCCAGGTCGCGACGGCCTCACCGGCCAGCAGGCTCCCGACGGAATCGTCGTGCCCACCGGCGTCCACCAAGGCCGACAGCACGACGTTCACCGGGAGCAGGGGGCCGGGCGAGACGAGCCGGCCCATCTCCTCGGCGACGATCAGCAGGTCGAGGAGGCCGGCGTCGGAGACGCTGCCGCCGCCCTGGTCCTCCGGGACCAGCAGCGCGGTCCAGCCGAGCTCGGCGCCGCGGGCCCACCAGGCCCGGTCGAAGCTCTCCGGGCCGGTCGAGAGCTCGCGCACCTTCTCGAGGGACACCTCGGATTCGAGGAACTTCCTGGTCGTCTCCCGGAAGAGTTTCTGGTCCGGGGTGAGGTCAAAATCCATGAAACTCCTCCGGGGAAGGCCCGTCGGCTCCCTCTATGCTTTGACAGTTCTGAAATTATGCAGCAGTCCGGCCCGCGTCAAGCGTCGAGGAGCACCGTGGAACCGTCGTCACCCTTCACCTCCGCGCAGGACGTCGCCACCCGCTTACGGGCGGTCGACTACCTCCCCGACGACCGCATCGCCGGCACCGTCCACCTGGCCGCCCGGATGGCGAAGCCGGTGCTGGTCGAGGGTCCGGCCGGCACCGGCAAGACCGAGCTCGCGAAGTCGGTGGCGCGCACGCTCGGCGCCCGGCTGATCCGGCTGCAGTGCTACGAGGGCCTGGACGAGGCCAAGGCGCTCTACGAGTGGGACTTCCGCAAGCAGCTGCTGCGCATCCAGGCCGCCGGCGGCAGCTGGGACGACCTGCAGAGCGACCTGTTCGCCGAGGAGTTCCTGCTGGCCCGCCCACTGCTGGCCGCGATCAGGGCGCCGGAGCAGGTCGTGCTGCTGGTCGACGAGGTGGACCGGCTCGAGGTCGAGACCGAGGCGCTGCTGCTGGAGGTGCTGTCGGACTACCAGGTCTCGGTTCCCGAACTCGGCACGATCACCGCGTCGACCGCGCCGCTGGTGTTCCTGACCTCGAACGCGAGCCGCGAGCTGTCCGAGGCGCTCAAGCGCCGCTGCCTGTTCCTCCACCTCGACTACCCGGCCCCGGAGCGCGAGCGGGAGATCGTGCTGGCCCGGGTGCCCGGCATCTCCGAGCGGCTGGCCGGGCAGGTCGCCGACGTCGTCCGGTCGCTGCGGGCGATGGACCTGAAGAAGCGGCCGTCGGTGTCCGAGACCCTCGACTGGGCCCGCGCGCTGGTCCTCCTCCTGGAGGACGACGTCACCGATACGACCGTGCGGAACTACTTGCACGTGCTACTGAAGAACCAGAGCGACATCGTCAAGGCCACCGAAGCGTTCTCAGGGGTGTCCGCGTGACTGTTCTGCTGGTGCACGGGGCCGGGTCCACCGTCGATCACAACTTCCGCCGGCCGGGCTGGATCGACCTGCTCGAGGCCTCCGGCCGCGCCGTCGTCGGCTACGACCTGCCGGGCCACGGCGACGGGATCCCGCCGGCGTTGCCCGACGGCGGGGCGATCGTCGACGACCTGCTCGCCCGGCTCTCCGGGCCGGTGGACGCGGTGGGGTTCTCGGCCGGTGCGCAGTTGCTGGCCGGGGCGGCGTCGCGGGACCCGGCGCGGTTCTCGACGCTGGTGCTGCTCGGCGTCGGGAACGGGGTCCTGCACCCGAATCCGGCCGGGCCGTTGCAGCTGGCCGCGGCGATCGCCGACGAGGACGACACGAACACCACCGGGCGGCTGTTCCGCCGGATGGCCCGCTCGGCCGGGAACGACATCGACGGCGTCCGCCGGTATCTGCAGATCCCCAAGCCTCCGGTCGACCCGGAGCGGTTGGCCAAGGTCGACGCTCCGGTGCTGGTCGTGGTCGGTGACCGCGACTTCAACGCCCCGGCCGACGAGTTGGCCGCGGCCTTTCCGCGCGGTGAGCTGACCGTGGTTCCCGGGGCCGACCACTTCGGGCTGGCGTCGGACGTGCGGTGCCTGGACGCGGTGCTGAGCTTCCTCGATCGGCGGGGCTGAGTGCTCGGCACGGTGGAGTCGCTGGTGGCCGAGTTGCGCGCGGTCGGGCTGCCGATCGCGGTCAGCGAGCAGATCGACGCGGTGCGGGCGCTGGAGTACGTCGATCTCGGGCGGCGGGGGGACGTGCGGGTCGCGTTGCGTACGGCGCTGGTGAAGACGGCGGCGCACGAGCACGCGTTCGACACGGTCTTCGACCTGTTCTTCCGCCCGGTCCCGCCCGCCGCTCTCGCCGAGCCCGGCGCGTTCGTCGAGGCCGTCGACAGCGAGGGCGACGGAGACGGCGGGGGCGGGCGCGGCCGGGGCGGGCGCGGCGGGGCGCTGGCCGGGCTGGACGACGACGCGCTGCGCACGCTCGTCGTGGACGCGCTCCGCACGCAGGACACCGCGCTGCAGCGGGCGCTCGCGGCCGTGCTCGTCGACCGGCACGCGGACGTCCAGCCGGGCCGCCCGGTCGCCGGCACGTACTACCTGTACCGCACGATGCGCGCGATCGACGCCGACCGCCTGGTCACCGAACTCGCCGCCGCCGACGAGATCGCCGACCACGGCGCCGGCCGCGCCGCGCTCGGCGGGCGGTTGAGCCGGGAGCACGCCGAAGCGGCCGTGCAAGGGTTCCGGGTCGAGGTCGAGTCCGAGATCCGGCGGCGCCTGGTCGAGGATCGCGGCGCCGAGGCCGTCGCCAAGACGCTCCGCACCCCGCTCCCCGAGGACGTCGCGTTCCTCACCGCCTCGGCCGCCCAGATCGACCTGCTCCGGGAGAGCGTCGACCCGCTCGCCCGCGTCCTCGCCGCCCGCCTGGCCCGCAAACGCCGGCACCACCGCAGCAGCCGCCCGGACGTCCGGCGCACGATGCGGACCGCGCTCTCGACCGGCGGCGTCCCGGCGACGGTCGCCTACCGCCCGCCGCGTCCGCCGAAACCCCGCCTGGTCGTGCTGGCCGACGTCTCCGGCTCGGTCTCGACGTTCGCCGCGTTCACGCTGTACCTGGTCTCGGCCCTGCGGGGCGCGTTCGCGAGCGTCCGCACGTTCGTCTTCGTGGACGGCGTCGACGAGGTCACCGACCTGCTCGCGTCCGAACCCGACCTGGCCGCCGCCACCGCGCGGATCAACCGCGAGGGTCTCGGCGTCTGGCTCGACGGGCACTCCGACTACGGCCACGCGCTGGAGACGTTCGAGGACCGCTGGGGCGCCGAGATCACCGGCCGCACGACGGTCCTCGTGCTCGGCGACGCCCGCTCGAACTACCACGCCCCGCGGGCCGAGGTGGTCGGTCGCCTCCGGGCGTCCGCCGACCAGCTGTACTGGCTCAACCCGGAGCCGGCCGGGGCCTGGAACAGCGGCGATTCGGTGATCGGCGGCTACGCCCCACACTGCGACGAGGTGGTCGAGTGCCGCACGGTGCGCCAGCTGAAGGCCTTCGTCGACGCTCTGGGTTGACCGGCACCCGATCCAACCACTAGAAAGTTAGGCAAGTATCTAAGGAAACGGGAGGCTCGATGCGCACGAACGTGTCCGACGCCATGCGCGGCGCGCTCGGCAACCTGCTGTCGCGCCGGATCAGCTACCCGGTGTCCGAGTCCGACATCCGGCGCTGGGCCCTCGCCGTCTACTGGCCGCAGAAGCCGCCGCAGGCGTTCCTCGACGCAGCGGCCGCCCCCGAGGACTTCAACCCGTTCGCCTGGGCGTCGGCCGCGGCCGAGACGCCCGGCCGCACCGAGGGCGACGCCAACTCGGCCGACCGCACCGAGGTCATGGCCGGCGTCCCCGGACCGGGCCTGCAGTTCCAGCTCAACGGCGGGCTGGAGACCGAGTACGGGGCCCCGATCCGCCCCGGCGACGTGATCACCAGCGAGAACCGCCTCGACTCGTACTCCGAGCGCGAGGGCAAGCTCGGCCTGATGCTGTTCACGGTCACCGAAGACACCTGGACCAACCAGGACCGGGCCGTCGTGAAGCGCAGCCGCATGACGTTGATCCGGTACTGAGGAGAGCCCCGATGACTCAGACGAGCAAGGCCCCGGTCACCGTGGGCGAGGAGCTGCCGCCGTTCGTCCGGGAGACCGGCCTGGAGAACTGGAACCGCTACGCGGCGGTCAACGACGAGTTCGTGCCGATCCACATGGACGACGAGGCCGGTCAGGCCGCCGGGTATCCGTCCGCGTTCGGAATGGGCAACCTGCAGTGGTCGTACCTGCACAACCTGGTGCGCGACTGGCTCGACGGCCGCGGCCGGATCGTCCGGATCTCGTGCCAGTTCCGGGGGCCGAACCTGAAGGGCCAGACCGTCACCGCCCGGGGCGTCGTCGACGCGGTGAACGACGACGGCACCGTCGACCTGACGATCTGGACCGAGGACCAGAACGGCGGCAAGCTCGCGCCGGGCCGGGCCACCGTCGTCTTCGGCTAGCGAAAAGGGCCCCCGGTTCCGGGGGCCCTCCGCAGCGTGGAATCACCAGGTGAGCAGCGTGACCTCGGACTCGCGGCCCTCGTCACCGGCCGCCTGGCGCAGGCGCGCCGGAGCGGTGGTGGTGCTGCTGCGGCGGCGACGGATCGGCGTCGGCTTGTGCTCGAGACGACCGCTGTCGGCGACCGGACGCGGCTCGGGCGCCAGGGCCCAGACGTCGTCGATCAGGCCTCGCAGCACGTCGCGCCGCAGCGTGTAGAAGAAGTTCCGCCCCTGCTTGCGCGTCGAGATCAGACCGGCCTGGCTCAGAATCTTCGTGTGGTACGAGATGCTGGGCTTCGAGATCGGAAGCGTCTCTTCGAGCGTGCTGCAGGCCAGCTCGTCGACGGCCGCCATCTGCTGAACGATGCTCCAGCGGATGGGATCGCCCAGGGCCTTGAAAACCTCGGTCGCGCTCACCGCGCCGGCGGGAGGTGGAGTCACCAGAGTCTCCTCTTCTGTCTGGCTAGACTCCCTCGGCTAGCGCTCGACATTCATGGAACTATCAATATACTCCGTGGCGCTCGACCCCCGTCGAGCGGCGTGAGAGTTCGATAGTTCACAGGCCGCGGAAGTTCGGCGAGCGCCGGTGCCGCCGGGCCTCGATGCCCTCGTGCAGGTCTTCCGTCGTCATCGTCACCGGCTGGGCCAGCGCCTCCCACTGCAGCGAGGCCTCCAGGCCGTGGGCGGCCTGCTCGAGACCGGCCTTGGTCAGCCGGGTCGCGATCGGGGCGGCGCCGGCGATCTGCTCGGCGATCTTCAGCGAGTGGGCCAGCACGTCGTCGGCGACGCCGCCGATCAGCCCCCACTCGAGGGCCTCCTCGGTGAACACCTCGCGGCCCGTGTAGAGCATCTCGCGCGCCCGGGAGACCCCGACCGCCTCTTGGAGAAGCCAGGTCGCACCCATGCCGGCGTGCGTGCCGAGGTAGATGAACGGCGTGCTGAACATCGCGCCCGGGCCGGCGTACCGGAGGTCGCAGGAGAGCGCGAGGCAGACCGCGGCCCCGACGACCGGGCCGTTGATCGCCGCGATCACCGGGAACGGGAGCGACCGCGGGCGCAGCCAGGTGCGGTAGAACGGCAGCATCCGGTCGCGGAGCCGGTCGGTGGTGACGTCGTGCCCGGCCGCCTGGTCGAGCCAGGAGAGGTCGGCGCCGGAGCAGAACGAGCTTCCCGCGCCGGTGACGACCGCGACCCGGACGTCCCGGTCTTCCGCGACGTCCTCGATCGCGTCGGTCCAGGCCGCGGTCATCTCGCCGGTCATCGCGTTGCGCACGTCGGGCCGGTTGAGCGTCAGCAGCCGCACGCCCGGCGTCGGCTCGCTGATCACCACCGCGTCCATCTCTGCTCCCATTCCCGGGACCTTATAACGCTTGAACCGCCAGACCGACGAGCTTCTCCTCCAGGTATTCGCCGATCCCCTGTGGTCCGCCCTCGCGGCCGAGCCCGCTCTCGCGGACCCCGCCGAACGGGGCCGCGGCCGCCGTCGGGTTGATGTCGTTGATGCCGACGATCCCGAAGCGCAGCCCCTCCGACACCCGCGTGGCCCGGCCGATGTCGTTCGTGTAGACGTAGGACGCCAGCCCGTACGTGGTGTCGTTGGCCGCCTCCAGCACCTCACGCTCGTCGTCGAACGGCAGCACGGCGGCGATCGGGCCGAACGTCTCCTCGCGGTAGATCGCCATCTCGGGCGTGACGTCGGCGAGCACGGTCGGCGCGTAGAAGTATCCGCCGTCCCTGGCCAGCCGGGTACCTCCGACCAGCACGCGGGCGCCCTTCGCCAGGGCGTCCGCCACGTGCCGTTCCATCTTGCCCAGCGCGTCGGCGTCGATGAGCGGGCCGATCCCGACGGCGGGGTCCAGGCCGGAGCCCGCGCGCAGCGCGCCGACGCGCTCGCAGAGCGCCTCGACGAACCGGTCGTAGATCGGACGCTGCACGTAGATGCGGTTGGGGCAGATGCAGGCCTGGCCGGTGTTGAGGAACTTGACCAGCGCCGCGCCCTTCGCGGCGTGGACCGGGTCGGCGTCGTCGAAGACCAGGAACGGAGCGTGGCCGCCGAGTTCGAGCGACACCCGCTTCATCGTGGCCGCGGCTCGCGCCGCGAGGTGCTTCCCGACCTCGGTCGACCCGGTGAACGTCAGCTTGCGGACGACGGGCGAGTCCAGGAGGACGGTCCCGATCGACGCCGGGTCGGAGGTCGTGACGAGGTTGACGACGCCGGCGGGCAGGCCCGCGTCGGAGAAGATCTGGAACATCGCGACCGCGCAGAGCGGGGTCTGCTCGGCCGGCTTGAGGACGACCGTGCAGCCGGCCGCCAGCGCGGGCGCGACCTTCCTGGTGATCATCGAGATCGGGTAGTTCCACGGCGTGATCGCGGCGACGACGCCGACCGGCTGGCGCAACACGGTGAACCGCTGGTCGGCACGCGCGGACGGGATCGTGCTGCCGTAGACCCGCTTGGCCTCCTCGGCGTACCAGCGCAGGAAGTCGGCGCCGTAGCGCACCTCGTTGCGCGCCATCTTCAGCGGCTTGCCCTGCTCGCGGGTCATCAGCAGCGCGAGGTCGTCGGCCCGCTCGAGCATCAGGCGGTGGGCGGCGTCCAGGAAGTCGGCGCGTTCGTACGCGGTGCGGGCCGCCCAGGGGCCGAACGCGGTGCCTGCGGCGGTCACCGCTGACGTCGCGTCGCACGGGTCGGCGTCGGCGACGTGCCCGATGACCTCGCCGGTCGCCGGGTCGGTGACCGCGAACGTGCCGCCGCCGGTCGCGTCCTTCCAGGCTCCGTCCAGGTACAGCTTCCCGATCAGCCCGGAGTCGTTGGTGTCGTCCATCAGCTGCGACCCGCAATCAAAGCGTAGATACTTTTGCAATCACCTAACGATAACGGACGTTGCCCGTCGCCAGACCTCGTCCGGAAGTTCTGGCCGTCTTGTCCGCGGCCGAGACGCTCCTGTATAGATAGATTGACAAGCTTCAAAATGAGGTGCCGGCCGTCGAGGAGTACGCGTGCAGATAAAGCGGGTGGCCGTGATCGGCTGCGGGACGATGGGCGGTGGCGTCGCCCAGGTTGCGGCCCAGCGCGGCTACGAGGTCGTCGTCGTCGAGAAGGACGCGGCGGCGGCCGAGGCCGGGCAGCAGCGCGTGACCGCCGGTCTCGACCGGCAGGTCGGGCGCGGCCGCATCTCCGCGGACGACAAGCAGACGGCGCTCGACAAGCTGCGGTTCGGCACCGACCTGGAGTCGATCTCCGAGGCCGACCTCATCGTCGAAGCGGTCTACGAGGACGTCGAGCTGAAAAAGGCCCTGCTGGCCCGGATCGACGCGATCGTCGGGCCGGAGACGCTGATCGGCTCGAACACCTCGACGATCCCGCTGGTGATCCTGGCCGGCGCGACCACCCGGCCGGAAGCGATCATCGGCGTCCACTTCTTCAACCCGGTGCCGGTGATGAAGCTGGTCGAGGTCATCAGGACCCCGATCTCGCGGCCGGAGAACATCGACGCGTTCGTCACGTTCGCCAGGGATCTGGGCAAGACCCCGGTCGTGATCAACGACGTGCCCGGGTTCGTCGGGAACCTACTCGTCGTGCCGTTCCTGCTCGACGCGATCCGGGCGTTCGAGCGGGGCGTCGCGCCGATGGAGTCGATCGACGAGGTGCTGCAGCTCGGGTTCAACCACCGGATGGGCCCGTTCCGGCTCTCCGACCTGATCGGGCTGGACATCGTGCACGACATGGCCGCGTCGATGTACGAGGAGTACAAGGACCCGAGGTACTTCCCACCGCCGCTGCTCAAGCAGTACGTCCGGCTGGGCTGGCTGGGACAGAAGACCGGTCGCGGTTTCTACACCTACGACAGCTGAGAGGCACGAGATGGCAAAGACGCTGCTCCTGGTCTCGACCACGCCCGCGTCGGCGGACGTGGAAGCGGAGTACCACCGCTGGTACGAGGAGGTCCACGTCCCCGAGCTCAAGGCGGCGATCCCCTCGATCACGGTCGTGAACCGCTACCGGCTGCACCCGGCCCCGGGCGACGAGGCCGCGCCGCCGCGGTACCTCGCGGTCTACGAACTCGACGAGGACGACGCGGGCGCCGCCACCGCCGCGCTCTTCGCGGCCCTGCCCGGCACGACGCCCAGCGACACGATCGACCTGACCGGCCGGCCGCCGACGATGGAGTTCTACTCCCACCTGTAGTCACCGATCCGAGGACGAACCATGGAACGAGTTCCGAAGAAGACCGGTGACTACGGCATCGGCATCATGATCCACTGCATCCACATGACCGACGACGTCAAGCAGCTCAACGACTTCTACCGGGACGTGTTCGGGGCGCACCTGTACATGGGCGCCGACGAGCCGAACTACCTCCCGCCGGAGGACCGCTGGGCCAGCCTGATGATGGTCAGCGACCTGTGCGTCGAGACGATGGCGCCGAACACGCCGGTCGATCCGGCCAAGCCGGTCGGCAAGTTCTACACGAAGTTCGGCCGGCACTGGCACTCGGTCGGCTACAAGGTCGACGACCTGTCCGGCCTGGGCAACAACATGATCGCGACCGGCATCTACGTCGGGAAGCCGGGCGGCGGCAAGGTCGAGGAGATGGCGCCCGAGGTGCCGTACTTCTACCCGAGCCCGCGGGACATGTTCGGTCTGATGGCCGAGATGTGCGTGATGGACATGCCCGGCGACCCGCGGCTGCTGCCGGACTGGTCGGAGCGGCAGCAGACCTGGGAGACCGCGCACCCGCTGACGATCCGCCGGCTGGCCCACGTCATGCTCGGCGTCAAGGACCTGGACGCGGCGGTCGACTCGTACGTCAACCGAGTGCAGGCGGTGCCGCTGCAGAGCGGTATCGACGACGTCACCCAGGCCCGGTTCCAGATCGTGCAGCTGGGCGACTCGCTGTTGAAGCTGGTCCAGCCGCTGGAAGAGACGTCGGATCTCGGGCGTCACGTGGCCAAATACGGCAACATGATCTATGCGGTCACGTTTCGGGTCGCCGACCTCGATTCGGCCGAGCGCTGGCTGGCCAGGAAGAACATCCGGACGAGCCGGCCCACCCCGACGACGCTCGCCGCCGACCCGGCCGACACCTGGGGCGCGCCGTACTTCTTCACGACGGACTCGGTGCCCGACGATCCGTTCGAGAACCACTAGGAGAATCCGCCATGCCTACCTACTCCGTCGGTCAGCGCCTCCGGAGCGCGGTCTCCGGCGTCGAGGCGATCGTCGTCCGCGTCCCCTCCGGGGACGTGACCATCACCTGTGCCGGTGCGCCGATGCTGAGTCCGGACGACGAGCCCGACGGGAGCCTGCCCCCCGCCGACCCGGCCCAGCGTCACACGCTGCTCGGGAAGCGGTACCTGGACGCGGACAGCGACCTGGAGATGCTGTGCGTGGCCGCCGGGCCGGGCGAGATCGCGGTGGACGGGCGGACGCTCACGATCAAGACCGCCCAGCCGCTGCCGGCCTCGGACTGAGCTCCCCCACGACGAAGGGCCGCCCGATCCGGGCGGCCCTTCGCCCGTCTCAGCCCCGGCGCTCCCGAGACGGCCCGGGCTCCCGAGACGTCCTGGGCTCCCGGCCCTGGCCGATCGCCGCGTAGACCTCCGGCTTCGTCTCGCGCAGCACCAGCGCGTACCCGGCCCCGGCCAGCAGCACGACGACGATGAGCCCGGGCACCAGCCACGACGCATACCCCGGCGCGTTCGGCACGACCGAGTCCAGCCGGAGCACGCCGTACAGAAACAGGCCGCCGGTGGTGAAGACCGCGCTCACGCCCGCGACCACCTGCCCCTCCCAGCCGAAGAACCCGCCCTCGTCGGCCTCGCCCCGCATGAACCAGAGCGCGGTCGCCGCGGACGCCAGCGTCAGCGACCCGATGATCGACAGACCGGCCCCGACGATCAGCCACTGGGGGATCACGCCGGTGGTGGAGAACGACGCCGACAGCGCGATCAGCCCGCCGACGACCGGCAGCGCCAGCCGTGCGGGCCCGGCCGGCTGATCACCGGGTCGCGGGATCGCGAACGCCTTCGGCAGCACGCCGTCGCGGGCCAGCCCGGCCAGCTGACGCGCCCCGGCGTTGCCGATCACGACCCCGGTGACGAACAGGCCGAGCGTCAGGTTCGTCAGCACCAGGTCCATGACCAGTGACTGCGACCCGATCCCGGCGAACTTCACGACCAGCCCCGGCACCAGGAGCTGCCCGTCCGCGGTCGCCGAGGCCGCGGTCTCCGGCCCGACCGCGATGCTCACGGCCCAGGCGCTGAGCACGAGCACCACGGTGGTCAGCCCGTACGAGAACGCGGTCGCCCTCGGCACCGAGCGCGCCGGATCGGCCAGCTCCGTGCTGTAGGACGTGCCGACCTCGGACCCGATGAACGCGGTCACCGCGAACACGAGCGCGACCCCGAACGAGCCGGAGAGCAGCCAGGCCGGGTCGAGCCCGGCGAACGACACCGGGTGGCCGTCGGCCGGGTTGGATATCGCGACCAGGTCGAACCAGACGACGCCGATCGTCTGCTCGACCGCGACGACGATCGCGATCCAGACGATCGTGCGCAGCGCGAGCCGGGTCGCACCGGCGATGACCGCGAGCCCGATCAGCAGGGCCGCGGTCGGCGACAGGTCGACGTCGAACACGCCGGCGACCAGCGCCTCGAGGATCCGGGCCAGCAGGCCGTAGAACCCGGCCGCGATGCCGAGGTAGGCCACGAGCACGAGCGCGGCCGTACCCAGGCCGATCACCCGGCCGAGGCCGTAGGTGACCTGGACGTAGAGGCCGCCGGAATGACGGATCCGGCGGCCGAGCCCGCGATAGCCGACCACGTACCCGAGCAGGATCAGGCCGGCAAGCAGGAAGACGAGGGGTGTCGCGACGACCTTGCCGTAGGCCCAGGCGGCCGGCATGACCGACCACAGCAGCATCAGGGGCGCGTGGGCAATGACCAGCAGTGCGACGAGATGGCCGGTCCGGAGACCGACGACCGGCTTCCGGGGAGAGGGATGGGTGGGTCTGGACGCTTCATCGAGTCTGGACAAGGAAGGGGTTTGTCTTTCTCGGTCAGATCAGCGGACCACGCCGCCGATCAGCTCTTGGGCCAGGGACAGGACGGTTCCGCGGTGGGCGCCGGTGGCCACCAGGCCGCGTAGGCGGGGCAGGTGGCGCGGGGCGCCGAAGCCGGCCACCGCCACCAGGCGGTCGCCGGCGAAGTACCCGATCACGGTTCCCCGCACCGGGCCCCCGTCGAGGCCGTCCCCGATCACCTGGAGCACGTTGTCGGCCAGGTCGGGACGTCCGACGAGCTGGATCTTCAGTCCGAACTGGTCGGACCACACGTACGGGACGCTCGGCGCGGGCAGCTCCAGCCCGAGGATGTCCCGGGCCACGATCGCCGCCTGATCGACGGTCGTGGTCCAGTGCTCGGTCCGGCACCGGCCGCCGCGCACGTCGTCCCACCAGGCCGCGACGTCCCCGAGCGCCCACACGCCCGCCGCCCCGACGGCCCGGCCGGTGCGGTCGCAGGCCACGCCGTCTCCGACGTCCAGGCCCGACCCGGCCAGCCAGCTGAGCTCCGGGGTGGCCCCGATGCCGACCAGCACGATGTCCGCGCTCAGCGTGGACCCGTCGGCCAGTTCGACGGTGTGCGCGTCGACGAACCGGCTGATCCGGCTGCCGCAGCGCAGGTCCGCACCGGACTCGGTGAACAGCCGCCCGGCCAGCGCCCCGCCCTCGCGCCCGAGCGCCCGCTCGCACGGTCCGGGCATCGCCTCGAGCACCGTGACGTCGAGCCCGCGGGCCCGGGCCGCGTGCGCGACCTCGGCCCCGATGAAGCCGCCGCCGACGACGAGCAGCGAGCGCGAGTTGTCGAGCGCGTCCCGCAGCGCCAGCGCGTCGTCCAGCGTGCGCAGCGACCACACCGCGCCGGGCTGACCGGGGATCGCCCGGGCGGTGACGCCGGTCGCGATCACCACCGCGTCACCGGCGACCGAGGTCCCGTCGTCGAGACCCACCGTGGTCCCGTTCAGCGACACCGCGGCCGAGCCGAGCCGGTACGTTATGTCCAGCTCGTCCAGGGCCGGCTTGTCGCGCAGGATCACCCGCTCGGCGTCCCAGGCGCCGGAGAGGATCTGCTTGGACAGTGGCGGGCGGTCGTAGGGCGGGTGCTCCTCGGCTCCGATCAGCGTGATCGGTCCCCGGTGCCCGCCGCTGCGCAGCTGCTCCGCAGTCCGGACGCCACCGAGCCCGGCGCCGACGATGACGACGTGTTCCATCTCAGTCCCTCCGCAGCAGCAGGACCCCGCTGGGTGTCAGCCCACCGCTGCTCACCACGGCCACCCGGGCGTCGGGCACCTGACGTTCGCCGCCGTCGCCGCGGAGCTGCACGATCGCCTCCTGGAGCAGCCCCATGCCGTGCGTCCGGCCGTGCGAGAGCTGCCCCCCGTGCGTGTTCAGGGGCAGGACGCCGTCCCGGGCGATGTTCTTGCCCCCGTCCAGGAAGTCCTTGGCCTCGCCGATCCCGCAGAAGCCCAGGGCCTCGATCCACGACAGGCAGTTGAACGTGAACCCGTCGTAGAGCTGGGCGACGTCGACGTCGTCCGGGCGCAGCGACGTCCTGGTCCACAGGTGCGCGGCCGGGCCGAGGACCTGGGGCTCGTGGGTGGACGTGCTCTGGTCCCACTCGACCCGCTCGATCAGCTGGGTGCCGACGGCCTCCACCCGGATCGGGGGCCTCCGCAGGTCACCGGCCGAGTCCGCCGCCGACACGACGACCGCGATCGCCGCGTCGACCGGCACGTCGCAGTCGTAGAGGCCGAACGGCGTCGTGATCAGCCGGGCGCCCAGGTAGTCGTCCATCGTCATCGGGTCGCGGTAGGTCGCGGCCGGGTTGAGGCCGGCGTTCGCCCGCTGGTTGAGCGCGATCCAGCCGAGCGTCTCGCGGGTCGTGCCGTACTTCTGGAAGTGCCGCTGGGCGTTCATCGCCAGGCCGTGGGCGGCCGAGGTCGCGCCGAACGGCACCGACCAGCCGCTGTCGCCGGGCACCCGGTTCCCGGCGAACGGCAGCTCGCCGCGCTTCTGCATCTCGTCGTGCGTCGACTGCCAGATCGTCCGGAAACACAGGACGTGGCGGGCCAGCCCGGCGGAGACCGCGAGCATCGCGGCGATGACCGACCCACCGGGACCGAAGGTCTCGGCGCCGCCGTTGTACCAGGACGGCCGGATACGCAGCGCGGCCTCCAGCGCGGTGACGCCACCCTCGCCGAACCCGCCGGCCGGACCACCACCGGGGTAGGTGGAGAGCCCGTCGATGTCGTCCATCGTCAGGCCGGCGTCGGCCACCGCGGCCTCGCAGGCCTGCACGGTCAGGACCAGCGGGTCGACGCGCAGCCGCCGCCCCATGTCCGACGCCCCCACCCCGGAGAGCACGACGTCGTCCTCGAACTTGCGGGTCGTGAGCATCGGACGGACCCGGGACCGGATCTCGTCCGGACCCTCCTCGTCCTCGGCCACCGGCCCGGGGTCGCCGGCGATCGGCCGGAAGAGCGGCAGCCAGACGTCCTCGACCTGCTCGAACTCCACCCGCACCCGCTGACCGACGGCCACCTCGCCGGGTTCCACCAGACGGGTCGTCAGGCGCACCCGCGGGTCCTCGTCCGGCGCGACCCGGGCGATCACGTACGGCGGCGGCAGGCCGGGCAGGCCGAACCGGTGGTTGACGGTGAAGCCGACGACGGTGCCCAGCCCGGACAGGTCCCGGATCTCCAGCGCCGTCGACCGGCAGCGCGGGCAGGCGGGTTTCGGCGGGTGGACGTACCCGGCACACGACGTGCACTGCTGCATGCGCAGCACGCCGTCGGCGCCCGCCTTCCAGTAGAACTCGTTCAGAATCGAGACGTACGGCAGCGGCCTCACTCGGCCCCCTTCATTCGGACTCCTTCACCGGCAGCGCGGCGACGAACGGGACGTCCGGCAGCGGGCCGGACACCTTGGACGTGCCACCGGGCGAGCCGATCGTGGCGAAGAAGACCACGTTCGCCTCGGCGTACGGCCCGAGCTCGGCCGGCAGGTCGTCCTCGTAGAAGATCGCCTCGACCGGGCAGACCGGCTCGCAGGCGCCGCAGTCGACGCACTCGTCGGGCTGGATGTACGCCATCCGGCCGCCCTCGTAGATGCACTCGACCGGGCACTCCTCGACGCAGGCCCGGTCGAGGACGTCGACACAGGGTTCGGCGACCACGTACGTCATATCTGCGTGCTCCTTCGCTGGGTAGCCGTCACTCGCCGAGCTTCGCCGCCGCCTTGCGGACCGTGACCGGCTCGGCCAGCCGCTGCTCGTCGCAGATCGCCTGCATCCGGGCGATCGTCTCGTCGAGGCCCGCGCCGATCCGCGGACCCGGCGTGAACGTGGCCGGCAGGTTCTTCATCCCGTTGATGACGCCGGTGGTGTCGTAGTGCACGGCCCCGTCGGGTTGGCAGACGAAGTCCGGCATCCGGTCGAGCACCTGCCGGATCATCGTCTTGAACGTCGCCCGGGCCACGTTCGAGCCGATGCAGCGGTGGATGCCCAGCCCGAAGCTGGAGTGCCGGTTGCCCTTCCGGTCGAGGTGCACGGTGTGCGGGTCTTCGAACACGGTCTCGTCGCGGTTGGCCATCGCCCAGGAGAGCCAGAGCCGCTCGCCCTCCCGGAAGCGCACGCCGTCGATCTCGGCGTCGACCGCGATCGTGCGCCCGTCGCCCTGGGCCGGCGTGTAGAAGCGGAGGAACTCCTCGGTGGCCGAGTCACGCAGGTTCTCCCAGTCGGCGGAGAGCCGGGACCGCTCGGCGGGGTTCTCGGACAGCCACTCGAGTGCGTGCGCGGTCAGCGCGGTCGTCGTGTCGAAGCCCCCGCCGATCAGCAACTGCACCGCGCCGAGGATGTCCCGGTCGGACGCCGGCGCCCCGTTGATCTCGGCCTTGATCAGCGCGTCGATCAGGCCCGGACGCGGGTTCTTCCGGATCTCGGTGATCCAGTACGACGTCCGTCCGCGGGCCTCGAGGTACTTGGTGAAGACGTCCATGATCTCCGGCGAGTCGGGCCGGGTGTAGATCGTCGCGTGGGCCGGCTCGCAGTGCACGATCCAGTCCTCGAGCGGCATCCCGAGCATCGCCATCGTCACGACCGCCGGGACGACGTTGGCCAGGTCGTCGACGAAGTCGATCCGCCCCGACTCGATCTTCTCGTCCAGGCAGGCCCGGGTGATCTCGTCCATCACCGGCTGCCAGCGGACGACCGCGGCCGGCGAGAGGTAGGGATTCAGCGCCTGGCGGTAGTGCCGCTGCTCCGGCGGGTCCATCTCCAGGAACCCGCCGATCGGCTCGCCGGGCATCCGGGGCGGCGGCGGGATCGAGATGCCCCAGTACCGGCGCTTCACCTCGTCCGGGTCGTTCTCGTTGGAGAGCACGTCGGCCCGGCGGGCGATGTCGAAGACTTCCTTGTTCCCGCTGGTGAACCAGTAGCCGCCGTGCGTCTCGTTCCACGCGACCGGGCAGCGGCCGTGGAACTCGTTCGACAGCTCCTCGAACTCGGTGCGGTAGCGCGACGAGTGCCGGTCGAGGTTGATGCGATGGGGCTTGCTCTCGGGGTCGGTCTCGCGAGCGTCGTCGATCGTCATCGGTTGTCACTCCAGCTGAGGGAGTGCGGCGGCGCCGTCCGGCGCCGCCGCATCGGTCAGTCGGCGAGCTTGGCCGCCGCTTTGCGCACGGTGACCGGCTCGGCCAGACGCTGCTCGTCGCAGATGACCTGCATCCGGGCGATCGTCTCGTCGAGGCCGGCGCCGAGACGCGGGCCCGGAGTGAACGTGGCGGGCAGGTTCTTCATCCCGTTGATCACACCGGTCGAGGGGTAGTGCACCGCGCCTGCGGGGTCGCACACGAAGTCCGGCATCCGGTCGAGGACGTGCCGGAGCATCGTCTTGAACGTCGCCCGGGCCACGTTCGAGCCGATGCACCGGTGGATGCCCAGGCCGAAGCTCGAGTGCCGGTTGCCCTTGCGGTCCAGGTGGATCGTGTGCGGGTCCTCGAACACGGTCTCGTCGCGGTTGGCCATCGCCCAGGAGAGCCAGAGGCGCTGGCCCTCCTCGAACTTGACCCCGTCGATCTCGGCGTCCAGCTGGATCGTCCGGCCGTCGCCGACCGCCGGCGTGTAGAACCGCAGGAACTCCTCGGTCGCGGAGTCACGCAGGTCGTCCCACTCCCGGCTGAGCCGCTCGCGCTCCGCCGGGTGCTCGCCGAGCCACTCGAGCGAGTGCGCGGTGAGCGCGGTGGTGGTGTCGAACCCACCGCCGATGAGCAGCCCGGCGACGCCTACGACGTCCCGGTCGTCGGGTTTGGTGCCGTTGACGTCGGCCTTGATGATCCCGTCGATCAGGCCGGGGCGCGGGTTCTCGCGGATCCTGCGCACCCATTCCTCGGTGTGCGCCCGGGCCTCGAGCATCTGCTGGAACACCCGCAGGAAGTCCGGCGAGTCCGGCGGCGTGTAGACGCTGGCGTGCGACGGTTCGCAGTGGACGATCCACTCCGACAGCGGCATGCCCAGCATCGCCATCGTCAGCACGGCCGGGACGATGTTCGCCAGGTCGTCGACGAAGTCGATCCGCCCGGACTCGATCTTCTCGTCCAGGCATGCCCGAGTGATCTCGTCGATCACCGGCTGCCAGCGGGCGACCGCGGCCGGCGAGAGGTACGGGTTGAGGGCCTGCCGGTAGTGCCGCTGCTCGGGCGGGTCCATCTCCAGGAACCCGCCGATCGGCGAGCCCTTCTCGCGTTGCGGGTGCGGGATCGAGATGCCCTGGTAACCCCGCTTCACTCCGTCCGGATCGGCCTCGTTCGACAGCACGTCGGCCCGGCGGGCGATGTCGAACAACTCTTTGTTCCCGGACACGAACCAGTAGCCGCCGTGCGTCTCGTTCCAGGCGACCGGGCAGCGGCCGTGGAACTCGGTCGACAACTCTTCGAACTCTTCCCTGTACCGGGTCGAGTGTCTGTTGAGCTGGATCTTCTCGATCATCCGGGCGTCGTCGATCGTCATGTGCTGCTCTCCGCTCAGAACAGGATGATGGCCTGCTCGGGGCAGGTGCGCGCGGCTTCCTTCGCGAGGGTCTCCTGGTCCACGGGGACGTCCTCGCTGACGGCGTGCGCGTGGCCGTCGATGTCGCTGAGTTCGAACAGGTCGGGGGCGGTCATCGCGCACAGGGTGTGCCCCTGGCAGATGTCCGGGTCGACACGAACCTTCATGGGAGCAGCCCTCTCAGACGTGGAAGTCCTGGAACTTCAGGTAGGAACCGGCATCGACCCGCAGCTGCATGCCGGTCACGTAGCGGGCCTCGTCGGAGGCCAGGAACAGCACGCCGTTGCTGATGTCACGCGGCTCGACCCACGGCACCGGCATCAGCTGCTGGAAGTAGAACGCCGGCGTGGCGTCCTCCTTGGTCGGGTTCTCCAGGTCGGGCCGGAACGCCTTGTACATCGGCGGGCTCTGCAGCATCGGCGTGTTGCAGTTCGTCGGGTGGATCGCGTTGGCCCGGATCCCCCGCGGGCCGAGGTTGCGGGCCAGCTCGTGGACGAACTCGCAGACCGCCTTCTTCGCGTACTGGTAGGAGGCGCCACCCGGGTCCTGACCGACCTGGCCGGCCGCCCCGAGGCCGGCCCCGGTCATCGCGACCGCGGCCGACGCGGTCGCGATGATCGACGCGCCCTCCTTCAGGTGCGGCAGCGACGCGTGGATCGCGTTGATGACGCCGAGCAGCAGCGTGTCGACGCCGTCCATCCAGGCCTGGACGGCCGGCTCGCCCTTCATCGGGGCGATGCCCGCCTGGGCCACGACGATGTCCAGGTGCCCGAGCTGGGCGATGCCCTGCTCGACCGCGGCGATCAGCTGCGAGCGCTCCCGGACGTCGGCCTCGACCGCGACGATCCGCCGGTCGAGCGCCTCGACCTCCTTGACGGTCTGCGCGAGGTCGTCCGAGGACGACATCGGGTAGTTGACCGTCTCGAAGTCCTTGCAGATGTCGACCGCGATGATGTCGGCGCCCTCTTCGGCCAGCCGGACCGCGTGGCTACGCCCCTGGCCGCGCCCCGCGCCGGTGACGAACGCGACCTTGCCCTCAACCCGTCCTGCCATGTCGAACCCCTCTGTTCGTCGATATCTCAGCGAGTCGGCCACGCGATGGTCTTGACCTCGAGGAAGTCCTCGAGGCCCTCGGTGCCCCACTCGCGGCCGAGGCCGCTCTGCTTGTAGCCACCGAACGGCGATTGGACGTCGAACCAGTTGCCGCCGTTGACGCCGACCGTGCCGCTGCGCATCCGCCGGGCCAGCCCCATCGCGCGCTCGAAGTCGGCGCTGTGCACCGCGCCCGACAACCCGAAGATCGTGCTGTCGGCGATGCGCAGCGCGTCCTCGTCGTCGTCGAACGGGAGGACGACCATGGCCGGGCCGAAGATCTCCTCCTGCGCCACCGCGGACTTCGGGTCGACGCCGGTGATCAGCGTCGGCTCGACGTAGTAGCCCTTCTCGAACCGGTCCTGGGGCCGGCCACCGAGCGCGATCCGGCCGCCGTCCTGGCGGGCCGACTCGTAGTAGCCGAGCACCTTGTCGCGCTGGGAGCGGTTGATGACCGGGCCCATCAGGTTGTTCGGGTCGGTCGGGTCGCCCCAGGGCAGCTGGGCCATGATCGCGGCGAGCCCGTCGACGGCCTCGTCGAGCCGGTTCCGCGGGACGAGCAGGCGGCTCTGCACCGCACAGCCCTGGCCCGCGTGCACGCAGATGCCCATCCCCAGGCCGGGCAGGACCTGCGCGAAGTCGACGTCGTCGAGCAGGATCGCGGCCGACTTGCCGCCGAGCTCGAGCGTGACGCGCTTGATCGTCCCGGACGCGGCGGCCATGACCTTGCGCCCGGTGCCGGTGGAGCCGGTCAGCGTCACGTGGTCGACGTCGGGATGGCTGGCGAGGATCTGCGCGACGCTGTTGTCGCTGGTCGTGACCACGTTGAGCACGCCGGCCGGAAGGTCGGTGTGCTCGGCCGCGATCTGCCCGAGCGCGAGCGCGCTGAACGGGGTGTCGGGCGCGGGCTTGAGCACGACCGTGCAGCCGGCCGCGAGCGCCGCCGCGGTCTTCGCGATGTTCAGATAGAACGGGTAGTTCCAGGGCGTGATCGCGGCGACCACCCCGGCGGCCTCCCGCCGGACGACCCGGGACGTGGCCGTGCCGTAGAACTCCTTCTCCGGCAGCGGGGTCTCGAACTCGTACGTGCCGAGCAGGTCGATGTAGTGGTCGATGAAGCTGATCGGGCCCTCGAGCTGGATGGCTCCGGTCAGCGCGACCGGGCTGCCCGACTCGGCGACGACGAGGCTCCGCAGCGCCTCGACGTTCTCGCGCAGGGCGTCCCGCAGCTGGGTGAGGCAGTGCCGGCGGAACTCGACGTCGGTCGACCAGGTCGTCGTGTCGAACGCCCGCCGGGCCGCCCCGATCGCGGTCTCGACGTCGGTCGCGTCGGCGTCCGGGGCCACGCCGATGACCTCTTCGGTCGCCGGGTTGACGTTGTCGAACGTGCGCCCGCGCCCGGCCGGGACGAGTTTGCCGTCGATGAGCAGGCGGTGGTCGGTCATCTGGAGCTCCTAGCGAGGGCACGGGCGTGTTCGGGTAAGAGGTCGGCGAGCGCCTGGTGGGCGGCGGCGAGCGCGCCGAGGTCACCGCCGAGCTCGGCGACGACCTGCCGGACGACCGCGACGTCCTTGCCGACGAACTCGCCGGCGGCTCGAGCGAACGTGCCGACCGACCCGGCGCGGGCGACTCCGCCGAGCGCGTAGCTGTTCGCGCTGCCCTGCGGTAGGGCGGTGAGCAGCGCTTCCTCGGTGACGCCGAGCTGGGCGCCGAGGTCGACGGCGGCGGCGAGCAGGCCGATGTTCGCGGCGAACAGCGCGTTGTTGATCAGCTTGACGCGCTGCCCGTTGCCTCGGCCGCCGACGTGCAAGATCGGGTCGCCGTAGCTCCGGAAAATCGGGCGGGCCCGCTCCACCGCCTCGGAAGCGCCGCCGACCAGCAGCGTGATGTGCCCGGCGAGGATGTCGTGCGGGCCGCCGCTGACCGGCGCGTCGATGACCTCGATACGGTCGCCGAGCGCGTCCGCGGTGGCCGGGCTGCCGGTCGTGTGCAGGATGAGCAGCGCGCCCGGCCTCATCGCGTCGATGAGGCCCGGAGCGACCTCCTTCACCTGCTCGTCGGTGTGGACGCAGATCAGCACCGCCTCGGCGCCGTCGGCGACGTCGGCCAGGGTGGGAACCGCGGTCGCACCGTCCGACTCCAGCGCCGCCTTGGCGGCGCCCGAACGGACCAGGACTTTTACCCGGTGGTCCGCGCCGACCAGACGTTGCACCATCGGGCGCCCCATCCGGCCGGCGCCGACGAAACCGAGTCTCATGCGGCGGGGAAGTTGAAGATGCGGCGGGCGTTGCCCTCGACGATCAGCCGGGCCTCGTCATCGGGGACGTTCGCGAGCTGCTCGCCGAGGACCTTGCGGGTGTGCGGCCAGTTGCAGTCCGAGTGCGGGTAGTCCGACTCGAACAGGATCTGCTCCACGCCGATCGAGTGGCGCAGGTCGATGCCGTTCTGGTCGGAGATGAAAGCCCCGTAGATGTGGTCCTTGAACAGCTCCGACGGCTTGCGCTCCTGGTCGATGTTGCACCAGTACCGGTGCCGGCCCCACGAGTAGTCGGCCCGCTCGAGGATGTACGGGATCCACCCGATCCCGCCCTCGGACAGCACGAACTTCAAATTCGGGAACTTGTAGAACACCGGCGAGATCAGCAGATCGACGCAGGCCTGCATCGAGTTGAGGCCGAACAGCGCGATCGTCACGAACATGTCGGCGTCCTCGGCGACGCCGCCCGGCGCACCGCCCGACCCGAAGTGCACCGACAGCGGCAGGTTGCGCTCCTCGGCGGCCCGCAGGATCGGGTCCCAGTGATCGGTGTGGTAGCTCGGCAGCCCCACCCGGTGCGGAGCCTCCAGGAACGACACCGACCGGGCGCCCTTGTCGGCCGTCCGCTCGATCTCCTTCACCGAGGCCTGCACGTCCCAGAACGGGATCATCACCAGCGGGATCTGCCGGCCCGGCGCGTACGCGCACCACTCGTCGAGAATGAAGTCGTTGTAGGCGCGGATGCACTCCGCGGCCAGGTCCTTGTCGTCGGAGGCGTAGAACGTCGAGCCGGCGAAGCCGCCCATGTTCGGGAAGCAGAGCTGGGCCCAGACGCCCTCGACGTCCATGTCCTTGATGCGCTGCTCGATGTCGTGGCAGCCCGGGCGCATGTCGTCGTAGCTGCGCGGGTCCATCCCGAACTCGCGCGGGTGCTTTCCGGCCACCGCGTTCAGCGCGAAGTTGCCGGACGGCTTGCCGTTGAAGATCCAGGTGTCGTTGCCGTCGGGCAGCCGCTCGATGCGCGGAGCGACGTCCTGGTACTTCGCCGGCATTCGGTCGAGCCAGACCCGGGGGTGCTCGATGACGTGGTCGTCGACCGAGATGATCCTGGCGTCGTCGGGGAGCGGCATGTGCGTGCCTCCTAACGGGGGTTGTGCATCGATTGGAGAGCCGAGTCGGCGGCGGGGAGCACCACTCCGGGATCCACGCCGGCCGCCGCGGCCAGGTCGACCGCGAGCCGCGCGTCCTTGGCCAGCAGCGGCCCGGCGACCTCGGCCATCCGCGAGGCCGAGAACGGCTCGCTCGACAGCAGCAGCGAGGCCGCGAAGCTGTTGCCGCTGCCCGCGGCGAACACCCGGTTGAGCGAGGCCAGGTCGACGCCGAGCTCGCGGCCCAACGCGTAGGCGGCCTCGGCGACCCCGAGGTTCGCGGTCAGCAGCAGGTTGTTGAGGATCTTCGCGGCCTGCCCGGCCCCGACCGGCCCGAGGTGCAGGAGCGGGTTCGCGAACGTCTCGAAGATCGGCCTCACGGTCTTCAGGGCGTCCGCGTCGCCACCGGCCATCACGAGCAACCGGCGTTCGGCGGCGGCCTGGCCTCCCCCGCTGACCGGCGCGTCGATCACCGCGACGCCCCGGGCGGCGGCCTGCTCGGCCAGCGTCCGGCAGGTGTCCGGGTGCACGGTGCTGTGCACCACGATCACCCCGCCCTCGGCGAGGCCGTCGATCATGTGCGCGCCGACCTCCCGCACCCCTTCGTCGTCGAGGACGCACAGGCAGACGACGTCCGACGCCTTGGCCAGCGCTTCCGGCGAGTCGGCGTAGGCGGCTGACGTGTCCCGATACGGCTCCAGCGTCTCGGGGCGGCGAGCCCACAGCGTCGTCGGGAAACCGTCCTCGACGACCCGGCGGGCCATCGGGCCGCCCTGGGAGCCGACGCCGATCCACCCCACCCTCACGTGACCGCTCCGGCGATCTTGAAGTCGAGCGACTGCTCGTCGGTGAAGCCGAGCTCGGTCAGGATCTCGTCGGTGTGCTCGGCGAACTGCGGAGCGCGCTTGAGCACGGCGGGCTTCCGGTCGAACTGCACCGGGTTCGCGACCAGCTTTTGGGTGTTGCCCTCGAAGTCGACGACGTCGGTGACCTGGCCGGTGGCCCGGAGTTGCGGGTCGGAGCCGACCTCGAACGTGTCCTGGACCAGCGCCCACTGGCCTTCCATGTTCTCGGCCGCGGCGAACCAGGTCTCCTTGGTGAACCCGGCCATGATCTCGGTGACGACCTCGACCGCGGCCAGACCGTTGGCCATCAGCTTCTCGGTCGTGTCGAAGCGCTCGTCGACGATCAGGTCGGGACGCCCGACGGCCTGGCAGAAGTCCGGCCAGTAGCGGCCCGGCTGGAGCATGCAGAGGTTGATCCAGCGGCCGTCGGACGTCTGGTAGTTGCCGGTGAGCGGGTTGTTCGGCTGGCCACCGGCCCGGGGCGTGAACTTCGGTAACGGCCCGCCGGACTGGAGCGCGAGGTTGACGTTGAGCTGGATCGCCCAGGCCCCGACGCCGAGCAGCGACACGTCGACGACCGAGGTTTCGCCGGTGTTCGCGCGGGCGAACAGCGCGGCCGCGATTCCACCGGCGATCGTCATCCCGCCGATGTTGTCGCCGTAGGCGCCGGACGGCGGCGGGGTCGGGGCCACCGCGCCGGGCGGCGTGAGCGCGTCGGCCGTGCCGGCCCGGGCCCAGTACGCGGTGCCGTCGTAGCCGCCGCTCTCCGCCTCCGGGCCGGCGTGCCCGAACGCCGAGCCGACCACGAAGATGATGTCCGGGTTGATCGCCCGGATGTCGTCGAGGTCGATGCCCAGCTTGCGGCGCGCGGCCGGCAGGAAGTTCGTCAGGAAGACGTCGCTGCGCCGGACCAGCTCGTGCAGGATCTCCTTCGCCTCGGGCTTCTCCAGCGAGAGGCCGAGGCTGCGCTTGCCCCGGTTCGGGCCCTCCATGATCGGCGCGAACGTCGACCCCTTGGAGATCACGTCGTGGCCGAGTGCCTTGACCAGCCCTCGCTGCGCGTCACCGCGTTCGGCGTGCTCGATCTTCACGACGTCGGCGCCCCAGTCGGCCAGCACCGCACCGGCGGACGGCACGTACGTGAACTGGGCGACCTCGACGACCCGGACGCCTTCCATCGGCCTTAACACGTGACGCACCCTCATCTCTGTCACGGGACGGGAGGAGTGCCGAGATGCGGCCACGAGTTCGAACAGGCCCGCGCTCCGGGCGGCCTGCCGAGCTCCTCCACGTCGAGAAACCGGAGACATCGTATAGTTCGAAAACTATCAATCTCAAGAGCTTCGAAAATCTTCTCGGAAGCCTCTTGTAGCAGCTCATACGCACCATGCGACCCGATGCGCGGCTTTTCAGACTTGCAAATCCGTTGAACGTTGCACCAGGTGGCGGCGTTCGCTAGCACGTGCTAGGACTGCACCATACGCGTGTCCCCCGTCACACGGAAGGGACTTGTTACGGTGGGATGTCGACGGAGGGAGGGCCGTGGCCGAAGCGCGCCGCACGCGAGTCACGAGTACCGACGTGGCGCGAGCCTCGGGCTTCTCCCGGCAATTGGTCGGCTTCGTCCTGAACAACACCCCGGGTCAGACGATCCCGGAGACCACCCGGGCCAAGGTGCTGCGCGCGGCCGCCGAGCTCGGTTACGTCCCGCACGGCCCGGCGCAGGCGCTGCGCCGGGGCCGGGGCCGCACCGTGCTGCTGGCGCTCCCCGACCTGCCCCAGGGCCCGACGATCGCCGACCTGATCGAGAGCCTGGCCGACGCGCTGGTCGCCGAGGGCCTCACGCTCGTCACGTATCTGCTCGGCGCCGAGCAGCGGTCCCCGCGCGAGGTCGCGGCCGTGCTCGCGCCGGTGGCGGTCGCCGGGATGCTGCCGTTCAGCGAGTCGGACATCGCGACGTTCCGGGCGAGCGGGGCCGCGGTCGTGCTGCCCCAGCCGGGCACCGCGTTCGGCTCCAATCTCGACGAGTCGATGCGTCTGCTGGGCGAGATGCAGGTCGACTACCTGGTCGGCCGGGGCCACCGCCGGATCGCGTTCGCCGCCCCGGACGACGCCCGCACGGCCACGCTGGCGTCCGGGCGCTACGACGGGGCCCGGATGGCCGGTGAGCGGCACGGCTTACCGCCGGTCCGGCGCTACCTGGTGTCGTCGGACGGCGCCGACGAGGCCGTCGCGGCCCTGCGGTCCGGCCGTCACCCGGTCACCGCGGTCGCCTGCCACGGCGACGAGGTCGCGTTCGCGGTGCTCGCGGCCGCGCGCTCGGCCGGCCTGCGGGTGCCCGACGATCTCGCGGTGATGGGCGCCGACGAGCTGCCGATCGCCCGGTACGCGTCGCCGCCGCTCACCTCGATCGCGGTCGACGGCCGCGCCGCCGGCCTCGTGCTCGCGCGGACGCTGGTCGACCTGCTGGCCGACCGCACTCCCCCGCCGTTCGACTACCACGACGGAATCCGAGTCGTCCCCCGCGAGTCCGCCTAAGACCAGAGCCGTTCCATTGAAGGTTGGAGCGCGCGGCTCACCAGCTCGATCCGGGGGCCGCCGGACGCCGGGCGGTGGTAGGCCCAGTACGGCGTCCCGTCGGGCAGCGTCCCGGCCACCTCCCGCTGGTAGCCCTGGGCGACCAGCGCGTCCGAGTCGGCCCGGACGTCGTCCGACCAGTACCCGACGTGGTGCACTCCGGAGTCGGCGGGCTGCCAGATCGCCCGGCCGGGCACGCTCCGGACGAGCTCGACCCGGGGCACCGAGCGCGAGTACTGGCACAGGAGGTCGACGGTCGCCGGACCGTCGGCCAGGAGCACCGGCTGGACGCCACCCGCCTCCGGGGCCCACTCGTACCCGAACAGCGCGGTCAGCCGTTCCCGGGCCTCGGCCAGGTCGTGGACGACGATCCCGACGTGGAACTGGTCCGCGGCCTTCACGACGCGTACCTCGTGGACGCGGCCAGCGACGCGGCCCGGTCCATCAGGTCGAGCGCGATCCCGCCGAACGCCTGCAGCGTGGTGTTGTCCCCGGCCCGCTGGAAGCCCTGCTCGAGAACGATGCTCATCTTGAACCGGGACAGGATCAGGTAGTAGTCGAGGTCGTCGACCTGCCGTCCGGACACCTCGGCGTACCGGGCGATCAGCTCGTCCCGCCCCGGCATGCCGTGCAGATCGACGTAGCTGGGCCCGCCCGCGTCGGTCGACGGGTCGGCCGGCCAGCGGTCGACGAGCCAGGCCAGGTCGAGCTTCGGGTCGCCGATCGTGCCCATCTCCCAGTCGACGATCGCGGCCAGCCGGGCCGGCGCCCCGTGCCGGAACATCACGTTCGCGAACTGGTAGTCGCCGTGCAGCAGCCCGGGAACGTAGTCCAGCGGGTGGTGCGCGCGCAGCCAGGCCGCGGCGGCGTCGAATCCCGGCAGGTCCCGGCCCCGGATCTTCTCGAACAGCGCGGTCCAGCGGGCGACCTGCCGCTCATGGAACCCGTCCGGCTTGCCCAGACCCTCCAGGCCGCGGGCCCGCCAATCGACCTTCGACAGCAGCGCGATCCCGTCGACCAGCTCGATCGCCAGCCCCCGCCGGGCGTCCGGATCGGTGTCGAACGGGGCCGGCCACTTCCCCCGGGTCGCCATCGGCGACCAGCCGTCGACGAACCCCATCAGGTAGAACGCCCGCCCGAGCACGTCCTGGTCGGCGCAGACCGCGTAGGCGGCGGTCGAGGGAACCTCGGTGCCGTCCAGCGCCCGGATGATCCGCCACTCGCGCAGGATCCCCTCGTCCCGGTTGGCCGGGGCCGACGCCGGCGGGATCCGCAGGGCGGCGTGCAGGTCACCGCGGCGGATCTCGTAGATCTCGTTCTGGGCGCCGCCGGTCACGAACCGGGACTCGATCGGCGCTCCCTTGCCCGGCAGATCGGTGCCGTCCAGCCAGGTCGCCAGAGCGTCGAGGTTCACTGGTCGTCTCCCAGCAGGTGCGCGTACTTCTTCGCCGCGTCCTCGCGACGCTTCGGCAGCCAGCCCGACGGCCAGATCTCGTCGTCGCTGGGCCGGTGGCCGCGCAGCACCTGACGGGCGACCGTCACCTTGTGCACCTCGGTCGGCCCGTCGGAGAGGCCCATGATGCTGGCGCCGAGCATCGACTGGAACAGCGGCATCTCGTTCGTGACGCCGAGCGCGCCGTGTACCTGCACCGCCCGCCAGGCGATGTCGTGCAGCACGCCCGGCATCACGGCCTTCACCGCCGAGATGTCCTTGCGCACCCTGCGGTAGTCGTTGTGCTTGTCGATCGACCAGGCGACGTAGAGCACCATCAGCCGGAACTGCAGCAGCTGGGCGTAGGAGTCGGCGATGTAGCCCTGGACGAACTGCTTCTCGGCCAGCGGAGTGCCCTGCGTCTTCCGGCTCAGCGCCCGCTCGCACAGCATGTCGAGCGCCTTCTGGGCCTGGCCGATCGTCCGCATGGCGTGGTGGATGCGGCCGCCGCCGAGGCGGGTCTGGGCGATCGCGAACGCCTGACCCTCCCCACCGAGGACCGCGTCCGCGGGAACGCGGACGTCCTCGAAGTGGATCAGCGCGTGGGTGCCCTCGCCCTCCGGGTCCATCGCCAGACCCTGGTTGCGGACGATGTCGATGCCCGGGGTGTCGGCCGGGACCAGGAACATCGACATGCCCTGGTAGGCGCTGACGTCGGGGTTCGTCACGGCCATGACGATGTAGAACGACGCGGTGCGGGCGTTGGAGGCGAAGTACTTCCAGCCGCTGATCACCCACTCCTCGCCGTCGCGGGTCGCCCGGGTGACGAACTGCGTCGGGTCGGCGCCGCCCAGCGGCTCGGTCATCGCGTAGCAGGAGAACAGCTCGCCGTTGAGCAGCGGCTCCAGGTAGCGCTTCTTCTGCTCGTCGGTGCCGTAGTGGGCGATGATCTCGGCGTTCCCGGTGTCCGGGGCCTGGCAGCCGAACACGACCGGCGCCCAGGACGCCCGGCCGAGGATCTCGTTCAGCAGCGCCAGCTTGACCTGGCCGTGGCCCTGACCGCCCAGCTCGGGGGTGAGGTGGGTCGCGTAGAGGCCCTGCCGGCGGACCTGCTCCTTCAATGGCTCGATGGCCTTCTTGCGCGCCCCCTCCAGGGCCGTGAACTGCAGGCGCGGCCACTGCACGTCGAGCGGCTCGACCTCCTCGCGGACGAACGCGTCCGCCCAGTCGAGCTTCACCTGGTACTCGGGCTCGGTTTCGAAGTCCCACGCCATGAACGCCTCCGTCGTCGTTGTCAGAACAACGTTCTTACCCTCAGAATGGCATTCTGAGCAAGACCGATCTGTGTAGGGTGCGGCCATGAGGAACGACGTTCTGCCTGGTGACGACGTCGCTGAGCGAATCGCGCGGCAGACGCGCGAGCGCCGCGGCGGTCTCGACTACGCCGATGAAGTGCGGCGACTGCTCGCCGCGGCGCTCGAGGTGATGCGCGCCCGGGGTACCGCGTCGCGGCCCCGGGTCGCCGACATCGTGGCCGCCGCCGGGCTCTCGAACGACGCGTTCTACCGGCACTTCTCGTCGAAGGAAGCGCTGGTCACCGCCCTGCTCGAAGACGGGGCGGCGAAGCTCGGCAGCTACCTGGCCCACCAGTTGGGCAAGGAGTCCGAGCCGGCCGCGCAGGTGCGGCGCTGGGTCGAGGGCGTGATGTCGCAGACCGACGAGGACATCGCGGCGACGACGCTGGCCGTGCTGTACAACGGCGGCAGCGTCGGCCAGGGTGCGGCGACCGGACGCCACCCGGCCAGCGTCCCGCTCGGCACGCTGCTGCACGAGCCGTTCGCCGCCCTCGGCAGCACCTCCCCCGAGTTCGACGCGTCGCTGGCCGCGAACGCGATCTTCGGGAAGCTCTCCGACTACCTCTGGACGAACTCCCGGCCGACCCCGGCCGAGCTCGACCGGATGACCACGTTCTGCCTGGCCGCCATCACCGGAGGAACCACGTGACCACACTCGCGGAACTCAACGACCTGACCGGCAAGGTCGCGATCGTCACCGGGGGCACCCGGGGCCTGGGGCGGGCGATCGTCCAGGGCCTGGCCGAGGCCGGGGCCGACGTCGTCGTCGCGTCCCGGAAACCCGAGGCCGTCGAGGCGGTGGCGGGCGAGTTACGGGCGTCGACCGGCACGAAGGCGGTCGGGATCCCCTGTCACGTGGCGCGCTGGGACGACTGCGACGCGCTGGTGGCTCGCACGCTGGAGCACTTCGGACGGCTCGACGTGCTGATCAACAACGCGGGCATGTCCCCGCTGTATTCGAGCCTGGACGAGATCACCGAGGAACTCTTCGACAAGACCGTCGGCGTCAACCTGAAGGGGCCGTTCCGGCTGGCCGTGCACGCCGGCACCCACATGAAGGCGAACGGCGGCGGGTCGATCGTCAACGTCAGTACGGCGGGGTCGCTGGTCTCCGGGCCGGGGCACCTGCCGTACGTGTGCGCGAAGGCCGGGCTGAACGCGATGACGGTCTCGCTGGCCGAGGCGTTCGCACCGGAGGTGCGGGTCAACACCGTGCTCCCGGGTCCGTTCCGCACGGATTCCTCGAAGGGGTGGGCGCCGCCCGAGGGCACCGAAGTGCCGTTCGTTCCGCTGGGCCGCATCGGGCGTCCAGAAGAGATCACCCCGCTCATCGTGCACCTGGCGAGCGCCGCCTCCAGCTTCACCACCGGCGCCTCGATCCGCGTCGACGGTGGCGTGACCAAGGCCGTTTGAAGCAAGCAGAGCGCGCGCAGCGCACCGGTAGGGCGGCGGACGGGGGGTGCAGTGGCTGGGCTTGCGTGAGCCAGTTCACCCGCCTTACAGTCGCGGAACAGATGTTTGGTTCGAGCCCGTAGCGCTCACCACCTCTCTTCGCGACCGACACCGACGTCGAAGGGGCTCCCCCGTGACTGTTGCTGATCTCAACCCCAAGTTCACCTGGGCCGAGGGGGACGAGGCGCCGCTCGGCACCAACCCGCCGGAGGTCCAGGCCAAGGTCCCGCACCCGATGCGCGACTCCCGGTTCGTGCCGAAGGAGCGCTACTACTCGCGCGAGTTCTTCGAGCTCGAGAAGAAGTACCTCTGGCCGCACACCTGGCTGATGGCCGCCCGCGAGGAAGAGATCCCGAACCCCGGCGACTACGTCGAGTACGAGATCGCCGGCACGTCGATCCTGATCGTGCGTCAGCGCGACCGGACGGTCAAAGCCCTGCACAACGTCTGCCGGCACCGCGCGACCGAGCTCGCCAAGGGTCAGGGACGCCTGCCCGGCGGCCAGCTCGTCTGCCCGTTCCACGGCTGGCGCTGGAACCTCGACGGCTCGTCGTCGTTCGTGTTCGGCGAGAAGGCGTTCGAGCCGGCCTGCCTCAACCAGGACGACCTGGCCCTACGCGAGTGCCTCGTCGAGCTGTGGGCGGGCATGGTCTGGATCAACATGGACCTGGGCGCGCGGCCGCTGAGCGACCACCTCGACCCGGTGCAGAAGCTGCTCGACGGCGTCGGCGTCGGCAACATGCGGGTCAAGTGGTGGAAGCAGGTCGTCCTCAACGCGAACTGGAAGATGGCCCAGGAGGCGTTCTTCGAGGGCTACCACGTCACCCAGACTCATCCGCAGCTGCTGATGGGCGGCGACGAGGAGTACGGCGAGCTGAAAGCGGCCCAGGTCGCCTACACGACGTTCAAGAACGGCCACGCCCGGTTCCAGAGCGCGAGCAAGGGTGATGCCGAGTACGAGCCGGTCTTCGACTCCGAGGAGTTCATCGAGGCCGGTCGGCTGCTCGTCACCGGCCAGGACGCGATGACGCTGGAGAACGACCTGCGGATCTTCGAGGGCCTGCGCAACAAGATCCCGCAGGACGACCCGAAGTTCACCCAGGCCGCGATCGCCGCGCTCTACGAGTACGCCGAGGGCGCGGGCATCCCGATGGCGCCGATGGGCCCGGCGATGCAGCTGTGGGGCGGAGACATCTACATGTTCCCGAACTACCTGATGCTGCCGATGTACGGAAACTGCCTGGCCTACCGGTCGCGCCCGTACAAGGACGACCCGGAGTGGTGCATCTTCGACGTCTGGTCGCTGACCACCTACCCGGTGGGCCAGGAGCCGGAGCGGGCCGAGCTCACGGGCGTATTCGACAAGGACGACACCGAGAACTGGGGCTTGATCCCGCGCCAGGACTTCAGCAACATCGAGCGCCAGCAGCGGGGCCTGCACTCCCCCGGGTTCACCGAGCTGCGCCTGTCGTCGCAGTACGAGCTGTCGATCAGCAACATGCACGAGGAACTCGACCGGCAGATCGCGAGCCGGGCCGAGTAGTGGCCCGGGTGCGGGTCGAGCCGTCCGGAGTGGAGTTCGACGTCGGCCCGGCGGAGTCGGTCGCGGAGGCGGCCTGGCGGCAGGACGTCACCTGGCCGACGAAGTGTTACGGCCAGGCCGAATGCATGGTGTGTTTCGTCAAGGTGGTCGACGGTGAGCTGTCGACCGTGCCGCCGGACGACGACGAGCTCCACGCCATGCGCACCAAGATGCCCCGCCGCCTCCGGACGCCTCTGACCCGCCTCGCCTGCCGCCTGCGCGTCACGGGCGACGGCGTGGTCCTGGAGAAGAAGGGCGTCAACTGACCTGCTCGGAACAAACGTTAGGTTCGCCCATGCCGCTCATCGACGCGAGCGTCCACATCTTCTTCCGCGACAACCGTGACCTGCGGAGTTTCCTCCGCGAGCCGTACGCGAGCCGGGGCTTCCCCGACTACGAGATGGACTGGTACGGCGCGCCCGGCGGCGAGTACGTGCCCGGCTCCGACGACGCCGGGTACCCGGGCTCCGACCCCGAGACCGTCGCCGCGCACGTCTTCGGCTACGCGGACGTCGCCGTGCTCCACCCGATGACCCGCGGCACGCTCCCCGATCGGCACCTCACGTCGGCGGTGCTGGCTGCCCACAACGCGATGCTCGTGCAGCGCTGGCTGCCGCACGACGAGCGGTTCCGCGGCACGATCCGCGTCAACCCGGAAGACCTGCCGGGCGCCGTCCGCGAGATCGAGAAGTACGCCGACCACCCGCAGGTCGTGCAGGTGGGCGTCCCCCTGCAATCGCGGGAGCTGTACGGGAAGCCGCAGTTCTGGCCGCTCTGGGAGGCCGCGCAGGCGGCCGGCCTCCCGGTCGCGGTGCACGTGGAGACCGGGCAGGGGGTGGGGTACCCGCCCACGCCGTCGGGTCACCCGCGCACCTACGAGAACTACCTCGGCTTCGCGGCCCTCAACTACCTGTACCACCTGATGAACATGATCGCCGAGGGCGTCTTCGAGCGCTTCGACGCGCTCCGGTTCGTCTGGTCCGAGGGCGCCGCCGACTTCCTCACGCCGTTCAGCTGGCGCATGGACGTCTTCGGCCGGCCCCACCTGGAACAGACCCCGTGGGCTCCGCGGATCCCCAGCGACTACCTGCCCGGCCACACGTACTTCGTGCAGGGCGCTCTCGACGGTCCCGGTGACGTCGGCTACGCCGACGAATGGCTGAGCTTCACCGGCAAGGACCGGATGGTCCTGTTCGGGTCCAGCTATCCGCACTGGCAGAACGCCCGGGCGGACGCTCTGCCGAGCGCGCTCTCGGCCGAACAGCGCGACCGCGTCCTCTGGCGCAACGCCGCCGAGCTGTACGGCATCTCCGTCCCGGAAGGAGTTACGCCATGATCCCCAGTACCGCGCAGGTACCGGTCCGGGTCGTCGACTCGGACGTGCACCCGGTCCCCCGGGCCGGAGCCATCGCCGAGTACATCCCGGACGAGTGGCGGAAGTTCGCGCTCTCGCACCGGGTCGGCGACACGATCAACTACGACGCCCCGGACTACGCCCACGCCTACGCGATGCGCGTCGACACGTTCCCGGCCGACGGCGGCTTCCCCGGCAGCGACCCGGACACGATGTTCAAGCAGTTGATCATCGAGGCCGGCTCGGACATCGCGATCCTCGAGCCGGCGTCGAAGTTCACCCGCATTCCCGAGGCCACCTCGGCGATGGCCACCGCGACGAACGAGTGGCTGGCCAACCACTGGCTGGACAGCCGCAACAACTGGCACCAGCGCTGGCGCGGCTCGATCTGCGTCGCGATCGAGGACCCCTCCGGCGCGGCGCGGGAGATCGAGAAGTGGGTCGGGCACCCGTACATGGCCCAGGTGCTGATCAAGGCCGAGCCGCGGCCGTCCTGGGGCGACCCGAAGTACGACCCGGTGTGGGAGGCGGCGACCCGGCACGACATCACGGTCAGCTGCCATCTCTCCCGCGGCAACTACGAGACGATGCCGATGCCGCCGGTCGGGTTCCCCAGCTACAACCACGACTTCATGGTCACGTACTCGCTGCTGGCCGCGAACCAGGTCATGAGCCTGATCTTCGACGGGGTGTTCGACCGGTTCCCGTCGCTGCGCATCGTGCTGGTCGAGCACGCGTTCACCTGGATCCTGCCGCTGATGTGGCGGATGGACGCGATCTACGCGGCCCGTCGCTCGTTCACCGGGCTCAAGCGGAAGCCGTCGGAGTACGTCAAGGAGCACATCAAGTTCACCACCCAGCCGCTGGACTACCCGGAGGACAAGACCGAGCTGACCCGGGCGCTGGAGTGGATGGAGGCCGAGAAGATCCTGCTGTTCTCGTCGGACTACCCGCACTGGACCTTCGACGACCCGAAGTGGCTGCTCAAGCACCTGCCGGAGCACGCCCGCGAGGCGGTCATGTTCAAGAACGGCCTGTCGACGTACAAGCTGCCGTCCACCGTGCCGGCCGTCGAATCGCAGACCCGTGTCTGGTGAACCCGCGCCCCGGCTCGCCCAGGGCCGGGAGCACGCGGTGGCGTCGGTCGACGAGATCCCGCCCGGGGCGTTCAAGATCGTGCCGATCGGGCGGCACGGCGTGGGGGTCTACAACGTCGGCGGGACGTTCTACGCGATCGCCAACTACTGCCCACACGAGGGCGGCCCGCTCTGCCGGGGCCGGGCCCGGGGGCGGACGGTCGTCGACGAGAGCGTGCCCGGCGACGCGGTGATGGTGCGCGACCTGGAGTTCATCTACTGCCCGTGGCACCAGTGGGGATTCGAGCTCGCGACCGGCACCACGGCGGTGAAACCGGAATGGAGCATTCGCACGTACCCGGTGCGCGTGGTCGGCACCGACGTTCTCGTGACGGCGTGAGGAGCGCGATGGAAATCAACGGTGGAAATGTCGTCCACGAGATTCTCGGGTCGTCCGGGGAATTGGTCGTGCTCACGCCGGGCGGACGATTCAGCAAGGACATCGAGGGACTCCGCCCGCTCGCCGAGGCATTGGTCGAGGGCGGCAAGCGGGTATTGCTGTGGGACCGGCCGAATTGCGGCGCGTCGGACGTGCAGTTCTACGGACGGACCGAGTCGCACATGCGGGCGGAAACTCTGAAAGGATTGTTGACCGCTCTGGGCGAGGGTCCGTGCGTGATCGCGGGCGGGTCCGGCGGGGCGCGGGACTCGATACTCACCGTGATGCTCTACCCGGAACTGGCCACCAGGCTCGTCGTCTGGAACATCGTCGGCGGGGTGTTCGGCTCGTTCAGCCTCGGCGCCTACTACGTCGTCCCGAGCATCCAGGCCGTGCTGGCCAAGGGCATCGACGGGCTGTTCGACCTGCCCGAGTGGCAGGCGCTGATCGCGGCGAACCCGGCCAACGAGGCCCGGCTGCGCGCGCTCGACAAGGACGAGTTCCTGCAGTTGATGCTGCGCTGGCTCGACGCGTACGTGTCGAAGCCGGGCCAGACGATCCCCGGCGTGGAGGACCTCGACTTCGCCGGGATCCGGGTGCCGACGCTGATCATCCGCGGCGGCCGGGACGACCGGCACCACCCGAAGCGGACGTCGCTCGAGGTCAGCTGCCTGATCGAGAACAGCGAGCTGGTCGACCCACCGTGGCCCGAGGACGCCTGGGAGCGCGCGACCGAGGACCGCGCGGCCGGCCGGGTCGATCACTACAACATGTTCGACACCTGGGTGCAGGCCGCGCCGCTGATCCTGAAGTTCCTCAGCTGACGATGAGCCGCACCTCGGCGTTGAGCGCGGCCTCGAGCGCGGTCTGGACCCGGCTCTCCGGGATCCGGGCCAGGTCGGCGCTCGCCAGCCGGACCTCGACGACGTCCCACCCGTCGTCGTCGAGGCTCCGGGTCACCTCTCCGGACAACCCGAACCCGGCCAGGACGCCGAGCGCGTCGTCGTCGGTACCGCGGCTCAGATAGGTCACGACGCCTCTGGCCGGGGGCACCCCGAAGGCCCGCTCGCAGATCGCGCTGGTGGTGCCGTGCATCACGGCCGGGTCGTCGCCGGTGATCAGGAATTGCAATTCCGGGCGGCCGGGGTCGATTTCGGTGCGGACGAATTCGTGGCCCTCGGCCGCGAGCCTTTCCACTCCGGCGCGGAGAGCCGGGGCGGACAGTTCTCCGCGCGGATCGACGTTGATGCGCACCACCGCAGTTCTCATGCCTCCAGAGTATGCACAGAACGGGTACCCGATGGAATCGTTGACCACTCGAACCCGAATCGAGCCGGGACGGTTGCTCTCCGCCGACGCCGCCGTTCCGGAAGCATTGCCGGAACGGGAGGCGCTGCTCGATCTCGTCGACGAATCGGGGTTGCTCGGGCGGGGCGGGGCGGCGTTCCCGCTCGGGGTGAAGCTGCGGTCGGTGCGGGCCGGGAAGCGCACCCCGGTCGTGATCGCCAACGGCGAGGAGGGCGAGCCGATGTCCATCAAGGACCGCTGGCTCCTCCGCCACCGACCGCACCTGGTGCTGGAGGGGCTCCGCCTGGCCGCGCACGCGGTGGGCGCGGACGCGTCGTACGTCTACGTGTCGGACGCCGGCGCGGCCGTCGCCGTCCGGACCGCGGCCGACGCCGGGGTCGACGTGGTGGAGGTCGCGCCCACCTACGTGGCCGGAGAGGAGACCGCGGCCGTGCGGGCGGTGAACGGAGGGCCAGCGCGGCCGTCCGACAAGCCACCCCGCCCGTACGAGGAGGGCGTCGGCGGACGTCCGACGCTGGTCAGCAACGTCGAGACGCTGGCCCAGCTGGCCTACCTGGTCCGGCACGGCGCGCCGGCGTTCCGCTCGCTCGGCACGCCGGGATCGCCGGGCACGTTCCTGGCCACGGTCAGCGGCGCGGGCCGCGCGGCCCTGTACGAACTCCCGCACGGGCTGCCGTTCGGCGCGCTCCTGGAACGTCACGGGGTCGACCCCGACCTCGTGCGGGGCGCGCTGCTGGGCGGCTACTTCGCGGGCCTGATCAACCGGCGGGTCCTCGACCTCACCCTCGACCACGAGACCGCCCGCCGTTTCGACACCGGGCTCGGCTGCGGCGCGATCGCCGTGCTGACCGGCGTCGACTGTCCGGTCGCCGTGGCCGCGTCGGTGATGGCCTACTTCGACCGGGAGAACGCCGGCCAGTGCGGCTCGTGCTTCAACGGCACCGCGGCGATGAGCGCGGTCACCGCCGCCCTTCGCGACGGCGTCGCCGAGCAGACCGACGTCGACCGGCTGACCCGCTGGTCGGTGGTGCTGCGCGGCCGGGGTGCCTGCGGCACCCTCGACGGCGCCACGAACGTCGCCGCGTCGCTCCTGCGCGAATTCCCGTCCGAGGTCGCCGAGCACCTGCGCGGGGGCTGTACCGGCCCCGCCTACCACGCCGACCGGCCGTTCGAGGTGACGCTCCCGTGAGGATCAAGCTGGACCGGACGATCTGCGACGGGTTCGGCATCTGCGCCGAGCGCGCGCCCGACCACTTCTCGCTCGACGACTGGGGCTACGCCTCGCTGGTCGGCAACGGCGACGTCCAGGAGCACGACGAGAACGACGTCCGGCGCGCGCTGCTGGACTGCCCGGTGCACGCGATCGTCGAGCTCCCTCGCGAGTGAACGCCGAACTCCGCCGCCGCCGCAGGTCGGGGGCCCGGCCCCGGCGGGCGACCGGCTCGTCATACTGGTCGGGTGAACCGACCGCTGGTGTCCGAGCGAGCCACCGAGGGCGCCCGTCGGTCCGAGATCCTGGAGATCGCCTCGCGGCTGTTCGCGGCCTCCGGCTACTCGCGCACCTCGCTCAAGGACGTCGCCGAGGCCTGCGGGATCCTGCCCGGCAGCCTGTACCACCACTTCGACTCCAAGCAGGCGATCGCCACCGAGCTGCTCGAGCGCTACCACGCCGAGCTGGACGCGATCGGCCGCCGGTGGCTGGAGGCACCGCCGCTCGGGCCCGAGGTCCGGACCGCCGACCGGGTGATCGCGCTCGGCGTCGCGCTGGCCGAGTGCGGGGTGCGCCACGGCGCCGCCCTGCAGCTCTCCGCCTACGAGCCGCACGCCGGGGCGTCCGCCGATCTGGTCGAGCTGGCCCGGCGGCCGCACGGCGGCATCACCGCGGCCATGCACCGGGTGCTCACCGACGGCGCGGACCGCGGCGACCTCGTCGACCGCGTCGACCTCGACCTGCTCGCCGACCAGACCTGCCAGACGATGCTGCACGTCGGGCTGGCCCGCCTGCACCAGGGCGGCACGCCCGCGGCGATCGCGGCGCTGCTGTGCACGATGCTGCTCTACGGCGTCGCGGTGCGGGCCCCGGCCGACCGGGTACTCAACCGCTCGGCGGCGATGGGCGCGGCCTCGGCCACGATCGCCCAGTGGTCGTCGGACCCGGACGACGACGCCGACGAGCGGCGGGCCGCCCTGCGCGCGGTGGCCCGGGCCGAGTTCGCCCGGCGCGGCTACGAGGCGACGACGATCCGCGACATCGCGTCGGCGGCCGGGATGGGCACCGGCAGCGTGTACCGGCTGGTCGACGGCAAAGAGGCGCTGCTGGCCTCGATCATGAACGCGTTCTACACCCGGCTGTCGGCCGGCTACACCGCGGTGACCGCGTCCGGGTCGACCCCGATCGAGAAACTCGACGCGCTGACCTGGCTCAACATCAACGCCCGGGAGCGGTTCAGCGAGGAGTTCGAGATCCAGCGGGCCTGGTTCCGGTCGTATCCGCCGGAGACCAGCACGCTCTCGGACTCGTTGAAGGAGCGGACCCGGCTGATCCGCGACGTCGTCGCGGCCGGCCTCGACGCCGGCGAGATCCGCGTCGACGGGGAGCCGCTCGACGTCGTCGGGCTGTGCGTCCGCGACCTGATCTGGGTGCCGCCCGGGGTGCTACGGCGCAGCACCCCTCGCGGAGTGTTCGCCCACGCCCGGGCCACCGTGCTCCGCGGGGCCCTGGCCCCGGCCGCCCGGTAGTCACCAGCTGCCCTCGAACAGCAGCAGGAGCTTCGGCAGCGGGTCGAGCACCGCCGTCGTGTTCGCGATCGCGGCCACCACCGCGACCAGCCCCAGCACGACCGCGAGCCCGGCGACCGACCCGACCGCCCACCGGTCGGACCCGCGCCGCCACCGCAGCGCCAGCCGGACCCCGACGCCGAGCAGCACGACCGCGACGACCGACGACGTTGCGAGCATCACGACGTGGTACCGGACGTACTGCTCGACGATCAGGCCGAGCGCCGGCGGCGTCCGCTCCCCGGCGGCCAGCCGCTGCCGGATCTGATCGAGCGCCGGCTGCGCCGAGGGGTCCACCAGCAGCGGAAACAGCGATCCGAACGCCGCCACCGCCTTCCGCAGGTTGTCGATCACGGCCAGCAGCGCGACCGCCCCGGCCACCGCCGCCCCGGCGCGGGCCAGGGATCGCGTCCGGACCGCCAGCGCGACGAGCACGGCCAGCAGCAGCCCAGCGGTGAGCACCCGGAGCCCGTGATACCAGCGCGCGTAGTCGACGAACTGCGCCAGCGCCGGAGTCAACGCCCGCGAGCCGGCCGTCCACCACGGCACGAACGCGGCGCGGAACGCGTCCGGATCGAACGACGACCCGGACGCGGAGGCCGCGAGCGGACCGGGCAGCACGACGAACGCGACCGCGAAGGCGATCGCCAGAACCACGAGCCAGACGTTTTTCCGCATGCCGGAAGCCTGGCTCCCGGCCCCGGCCGGGTCACCGGGGCGGGCCACCCGGCTCCGGTGTGGCCCACCCCACCCCCGACCTCACCCGTTCGCGCGCTCGATGGTCCCGATCTCGGTGCCCACCGGGTACACCTCCTCGGACTCCGCGGTGCCGTGGCGCAGGACGCCCGCGGCCGGGGCGGCGATCTCGTTCTCCACCTTGTCGGTGGCGACGCTGTAGATCGCCTCGTCCTCCTCCACCGTCGTGCCGTCCGGGACCAGCCACTCCACGAACGTCACCTCGGTCGTGGCCATCGTCAGCTTCGGGATCTGGATGGAGACGCTCTGGGTCATTTGTCGTATCCCACGGTCGCTCGGGCCGCCGAGGCGATGCGCTCGGCGTTCGGGTACACGGCGGCTTCCAGGTTGGCGGCGGCCGGGATCGGGCGGTAGCGGCCGCCGACCCGGGCCACCGGGGCGCGGAGCCGGCCGAACAGCTCGGAGCTGATCCGCGCCGCGATCTCGGCGCCGGGACCGGCGAACTCGACCGCGTAGTGCGTGACCACGGCCCGGCCGGTGCGGCCGACCGACTCCAGCACCGACGGCAGGTCCAGCGGCACCAGTGTCCGCAGGTCGAGCACCTCGGCGTCGATGCCCTCGGCCGCGAGTGCGGTGGCCGCGTCGAGCGCGTCGTAGACGCCCCGGCCGTAGGTGACGATCGTGACGTCGGAGCCGGCCCGCTTGATGTCGGCCCGGCCCAGCGGGATCGTGTAGTCGCCGCTCGGCACCGGGCCGCGCTTGCCGTAGAGCGCGGTCGTCTCCAGGAACAGCACCGGGTCGGGGTCGAAGACCGCGGACTTGAGCAGGCCCTTGGCGTCGGCCGGCGTGCTCGGCACGACGACCTTGATGCCCGGGACGTGCATGAACCAGGCCTCCAGCGACTGCGAGTGGGTGGCGCCGTTGCCGAGGCCGCCGAAGCTCGCGGTGCGGACCGTGATCGGGCACGGCGTCCGCCCGCCCGACGAGAACCGGGCCTTGGCCGCCAGGTTCACGATCTGGTCCACCGCGATGCCGATGAAGTCCATGATCATGATCTCGAAGACCGGCAGCCGCCCCTCGATCGCGGCCCCGATCGCCGCCCCGGCGATCGCCGCCTCCGAGATCGGCGTGTTCAGCACCCGGTCGGCACCGTGCTTCGTGGACAGACCGCTGGTGACGTGGCTGACGCCGCTGGCCGGGTCGGCGAGGTCCTCCCCGAGCAGGAACACCCGCTCGTCGGCCGAGAGCGCCTCGTCCAGCGCCGCGTTCAGCGCCTGCAGCACGGTCGTGGTGGTCGTTTCGCTCACGACGGGATGCCCTCCATGTCCACGAAGACGTCCTGCTCCAGTTCGGTCAGCTCGGGGGCGGGCGCGGCCAGCACCTCGGCCAGGGCCGCGTCGACCCGCGCGGTGGCGTCCGTATCGATCGCGGTCAGGTCGTCCTCGGAGAGGACGCCCGCGTCGAGCAGTTTCTGCCGGTAGCGGGGAATCGGGTCGGCCTCCCGGGCCGCCGCCAGTTCCTCGGCCGGCAGGTATTTCTGCTGGTCACCGAAGTAGTGACCCTCGAAGCGGAACGTGACCGCCTCGAGGAACGTCGGGCCGCCGCCGGTACGGGCGCGCTCGACCGCGGCGGCCGACGCGCGGTACATGGCCTCGGGGTCGTTGCCGTCGACGCGCTCGCCCGCCATGCCGTAGGCGAGCCGGCGGTCGACGACCTGGTCGATGTTCATCGTGTCGCGGATCGGCGTCATCTCGGCCCAGAGGTTGTTCTGGCAGACGAAGACGACCGGTAACTGCCAGGTCGAGGCCAGGTTCATGCCCTCGTGGAACGAGCCGGTGTTCGTCGCGCCGTCACCGAACGTCACCGCGGCGACCCGGTCGAGGCCCTGCTGCTTGAACGCCAGCGCGAGCCCGGCCGCCACCGGCACCCCGGCGCCGACGATGCCGGTGGTGAGCGCGACCCCCTGATCGGGCGCGGTGATGTGCATCGTGCCGCCCTTGCCGCGGGAGGCGCCGATGCTGCGGCCGAGGATCTCCCCGATCACCTCGGTCAACGGCACACCCTTGCTGACCAGGTCGTGGATGCCCCGATAGGTGGTGACGAGCCGGTCGTCGGGGCGGAGCGCGGCGGTGAGCCCGGCCGCGACCGCCTCCTGGCCGCGGGACGGCCAGATCACCGCCATGAACTCGCCGCGACCGATGCCCTTGCGGAGCCGGGCGTCGACCGCCTGGGCGAGCGTCATCGTCGAATAGAGGCGGCGGGCCAGGGCCCTCGCTGAGTCCGTGGTCAATCTCCACTCCTCTCCGGTGGAAGAACCTAACGTTTGTTCCGAGGTTAGCCGCCGACGAGCTTGCCGCAGAGTGGGGCGGCGTTGGCCACCGGCACGAACGCGCTGCCCTGCAATTTCAGGAAGTACGAGCACTGCTCGGCCGCCTCGACCGTGGTGAAGTCCCGCTTGGCCGGGTAGAGGCCGCCCGCGTCCCAGGTCTTGTCGGCCCGGAGCGTCGAGATGAACTTCGCCTGGTCGACGTCGCAGCCCGCGACGTCCAGGCCGTGCAGGAAGATGTCCGCGGTCATCCAGCCCATGAGCTGGAAGAACCCGGGGATGCCGGACTTCGAGCCGGCGTGGTCCTTCAGGGCCTTGGCCATCCGCTCGGTGGCCGGGGTCTTCAACTCGTTCGGAGCCGACCCGGTGTTGAACGTGACGCCCTGGCCGGCCTGCACGGCCGGGGCCGATTCGAGCAGGTCGGCGCCATAGCCGGTGGCCGAAACGGTCGCCTTCAAGGCGTACCCGGCCTGCTTGAGACCGGCGATGACGGCGAACGACGTGTCCGGGTTGATGCCCATCTGCAGGACGTCGGACTTGGACTGGATGATGCCCAGCACGATCGCGCCGACGTCGGTGCTGCCGAACGGGATCTTCGTGTTGACGTAGCCGCGCTTCAGCCCGGCATTCTCGGCCGACCGCAGCGACGCCTCGAGCCCCTGCTGCGAGGCCGGGCTCTCGTAGGCCAGACCGGCGACCTTCGTCCCGCCCTGGCTCTTCAGGTAGTCACCGGCGGTCGTGTAGGTCTTGTCGTAGTTCGGTACTGGGATGGCCGGGAACAGGTTGTTCTTGGTGTTCTGCCACTCCTTGGCGCCGTCGAACGCGCCGCCCTCGACCGGGACGTTCTTGCCGGCGGTCGTGAGGAACGGCGCGGCGCCGTACACGAACGAGCTGGGCGCGAGGATCGTGTAGACCTTGTCCTGCTGGACCAGCTTCTGCGCGGCGGTCAGGGCACCCTGGGCGCTGGACTGGTCGTCGGCCTTGACCAGCTCGAACGTCTTGTCGGCGCACTTGCCTTTGTCTTCTTTATAGGCCGCGAACCGGGCCTCGGCGCCGGACACCGAGCTGGTCGCCGACGCGCTGTTCGCGCCGCTGAGCGACGTCATGAGGCCGACCTTGACCGTGTCGCCCGGAGTGGTTCCTCCGCCCGACCCACCACCACACGCCGAGACCGCGAGCGCGACCGCGCAGGCGGCCCCGATCGCGGCGAAACGTCTACCGCCCATGCTCCACCAGGTCCTCTCTGACAGCTGTGGAAGGGGCGCAATCATTTCTAAAGATTGAAAGATTTACAAGTGTTGACGTGGATCACACCGCATAGCACCCTGTGATGGATCCGCAGCGGGGAGCCCGCACGCCGTTCATAAGTTCCGTTGCTTGGAGGCTCAGTGCTCTCCTACGTCCTCGCCGGGCTGGCTCTCGGCTCCATCTACGCCATCGCGGCCGGGTCGCTGGTGGTCACCTACGTCGCCTCGGGCATCTTCAGCCTGGCGTTCGCCGCCATGGCGTTCACGGTCGCGCGGGTGTACTACGCGCTCGACACCGAGGCCGGCTGGCCGATCCTGCCGTCCGCGCTCGTCGCCCTGCTTCTGTTCGCGCCCGCGCTCGGCGCGGCGCTGTACTGGGCGCTCTTCCGCCACCTGCGGCAGCGCTCCACCCTGGTCAAACTCATGGCGACGATGGGGCTGTCGGTGGCTCTGCCGCCGCTCGTCGAGCTGGTGCTCGGCCACCTGACCAGCGTCACCGCGCCGGGGCTGGCCCCGCGTCCGCTGCACACCTGGCACCCGTTCGGTGCCGTGCTCAACGCCGACCAGCTGACCGCCTATCTGGGGCTCGGTGTCGTCCTGGTGATCGGCGTCGGCGTGCTCCGGTTCACCGACGTCGGTCTCAAGGTCCGGGCGCTGGTCGACTCGGAGGCGCTGACCAGCCTGTCGGGCACGTCGCCGGGCCGGGTCTCCCTCGGCGTCTGGGCGTCGACCGCGACCGTCGCCGGGCTGGCCGGGATCATGATCGCTCCGACCGCGGGCCTGTCCGCGGAGGGCATGACCGTGCTCATGTCGGCCGCGTTCGCCGCGGTCGTCGCCGCGCGGCTGCGCAGCCTGCCGGTCGCGGTCGTCGTCGCGCTGCTGATGGGCGTCGTCACGACCGTGATCCAGAAGTACCTGGACCCGCAGAGCGAGTTCACCGCGGCCGTCGTGCCGAGCGTCCCGTTCGCGTTCATGCTCGTGTTCCTGCTCTACTACGCGGCCCGCGGGCAGGCCGGTGACACGACGGCCGGCGGCGCGCTCGACCGGGCGATCAGCATTCAGGAGGACGCTCCGGCGACCCCGGCGTCGAGCGGCGGGCGCTTCGGCCCGGGGCTGATCCCCACGATCGTCTTCGTCCTGGTCGTGGCCGCGCTCCCGCTGGTGATGTCCGAGTACTGGGCCGGTCTGGCCGCGGCCGGTATCGCGCTGGCGATCGCGCTGCTGTCGTACACGCTGGTCACCGGCGAGGGCGGCATGGTCTGGCTGTGCCAGATCACGTTCGCCGGCCTCGGCGCGGTGCTCTCGGCCGAGCTCGCGACCTACCACGCCTGGCCGCCGCTGCTCGCGGTGATCGTCGCCGCGCTGGTCGTCGTGCCGCTCGGCGTCGTCCTCGGCGTCCTGACGATCCGGCTCGGCAACCTCTACGTCGCGCTGGTGACGCTGACGTTCGGCCTGCTGATCTCGACGCTGGTCTTCACCCGCGAGCGGTTCTACAACTTCGGGTCCGGCCAGCCGATGCCCCGTCCGTCGTTCGCGCTCGAGAACCAGGAGTTCGCCCTGCTGACGCTGGCCGCGTTCCTGATCCTCGGGCTGGTCGTGCTCAACCTGCGCCGCTCGACCGCCGGGCTGGCGATGAGCGCGGTCCGCTGGAGCGAGAACGGGGCCCGGACCCTGGGGATCAGCGTCCTGCAGGCCAAGGTGCTGATCTCCGGCGTGGCCTCGTTCGTCGCGGCGATCGGCGGCGGGTTCCTGGCGATGAACTTCCAGTCGGCGCTGCCGGACTCGTTCGCGCCGTTCCTCGGGCTGGTCTGGCTCGCGGTGCTGGTGACGCTCGGGTCGCGGTCGATCATGGCCGCGCTCGCCGCGGGCCTGCTGTTCTACCTGATGCCCGGCGTGTTCGCGACCTACGTGCCGAGCACGTTCGCGCAGGTCCCGGTGATCCTGTTCGGCCTCGGCGCGATCGCGCTGGCCAACCACCCGGAGGGGGCGATCGCCCAGAACGCGGCCGGGATCAGCCGCCTGGTGGCCCGCTTCCGGCCCCGCCCGACGCCGGTGACGGCCTACGCCGCCACCCCCGAGAAGGAGCGCGTATGACGACGGCGGTGGAGGCTCCGGCGCGCCTGGCGGCGCGCGGGGTGACGGTGCGGTTCGGTGGTCTGGTCGCCCTCAAAGACGTCGATGTGGACGTTCCGGCGCGCTCGATCGTCGGGCTGGTGGGGCCGAACGGGGCCGGGAAGAGCACGCTGTTCGGCGTCCTCTCCGGGCTGCTGCGTCCCACCGCCGGAACCGTGCTGATGGACGGCGACGACGTGACCGGCGCATCGCCGCAGGCCCGGGCCCGGCGCGGGCTCGCCCGCACGTTCCAGCACCCCGAGCTGTTCTCCTCGCTGAGCGTCCGCGAGCACATCGTCCTGGGCTACCGGATGCGTCACAGCAAGGGCCGGCTGTGGACCGACCTGGTGACCGGCGGCGGTTTCCGCCGCCCGCCGGCGGCCGAGACCGAACGGGTCGACGCGCTGGTCGAGGCGCTCGGGCTGACCGACGTGCAGCACGCACCGGCGGCCGGGCTGCCGCTCGGGACCAGCCGGCTGGTCGAGGTGGCGCGGGCGCTCTCGGTGGACCCGCGGGTCCTGCTGCTCGACGAGCCGTCGTCGGGGTTGGACGTGCGGGAGACCGAGGAGCTGGCGGCGACTCTTCGTGACCTGGTGGCCTCCCACGGGGTGTCGCTGCTGCTGGTCGAGCACGACGTGCCGCTGGTGCTGGGGCTGTGCGACCGGGTCGACGTGCTCGACTTCGGGATCCGCATCGCGACCGGCACCCCGGCCGAGATCCGCGACGACGAGGCCGTGCGAGCGGCCTACCTGGGCACGGCCGTGGAGGAGACAGCATGAGCGCATTGAAGGTCGACGGTCTTTCGGTGCGGTACGGGGCCGCCGGGGCGCTGGCCGACGTCTCGTTCGAGATCCCGTCGAACACCGCGCTCGCGGTGCTGGGGCCGAACGGGGCCGGGAAGAGCACGCTGGCCCGGGCGGTTTCCGGGCTGGTGCGCAAGAGCAGCGGGACGGTCACGTTCGGCGGCCAGGACCTGTCCACGGTCTCCCCGGCGAAGATCCGGCGGGCCGGGATCGTCCACCTGCCCGAGGGACGCGGGGTCTTCCGGGGCCTGACCGTGCTGGAGAACCTTCGGATGGGCCTGGCCGCCGACCCGGGCCGCCGGGCGGCCGGCCTCGAGCGGGCGTTCGAGCTGTTCCCGGTTCTCGGCGAGCGGCGCAAGCAGCTCGCGGGCACGCTCTCGGGTGGCGAGCAGCAGATGCTCTCTCTGGCCCGGGCGCTGATGGTCGAGCCGAAGCTGGTCATCGCGGACGAGATGTCGCTCGGGCTGGCCCCGAAGCTCGTCGACCTGATCTTCGAGAGCCTCGGCCGGGCGCGGTCGGCCGGCGTGTCGGTGCTGCTCATCGAGCAGTTCGCGGGACGCGCGCTGGAGTTCGCCGACCAGTGCCTGATCCTGCAGCGGGGCAGCGTCTCGTGGAGCGGCCCGGCCGACACCGCGGGCGAGGAGCTCCTCCACCGCTACCTGGGCGAGGCCACCGCGGCCTGAGTATCTCCACACATCGGCGGCCGGCCTGCCGACGTGGAAAGTATGCGGACCGCCCGGCTCAGGTCGCCCACCGAGCCGCGCCGGCCGGTGGCGGTGGCCGACGAGCGGGCGACTCGGCTGATCGTGCTGGCCGCTCCGGTCGTGCTGGTGACGTACGCCGGGTTCGCGATCGTCGGGCACCATCTCGAGACGTTCCTCGCGACCGCGCTCCAGCTGGGCGGGGTCTCGCTGCTGACGGTCGCGGTGGTGCGGGGCGGGGCGGGGCGCCGCATCCCCTGGATCCTGCTCGTGGCCGCGCACGCGCTGGTCGGGGTGTCCAGCGTCAACTACGCCGGACGATTCGTGCGCGGCACGTACGACCCGGCACTGTCCACGCTCTGCTCGGTGCTGGCCGCGCTGCTCGTCCTCGGGGCCGTCGTGGCCTGGAGCCGCCGGGCGGGCTCGCTCCGGGACCGGGCTGCGCGGGACCGGTTCGCGAGCATCGACGTGGCGATCATCGTCGTCGTCTCGGCGTTCCTGTCGTGGGCGTTCGTCGTGGCCCCGGTGCTGCACCGGCCGGACGTCATCGGGCCGGCCAAGGTCATCGTGCTGACGTTCTCGATCGCCGACCTGATCACGATCGGGCTGACGGTCCGGATCCTGTTCGCGACCAGGGCGACCCCGGCGCTGCGGCTCTTCCTCACCTACCTGCTGCTCTGGTCGAGCGCCGACGGGCTGGTCGTGGCCGATCTGACCGGCAACGGGGCGTGGATGGCCGAGGCCGGCGGGCCGATCCGCATCCTCGCGCTGTTCGCGCTGGTCGGGGCCGCGTACCACCCGTCGATGACCGCGGTCGTGGCGCCGGGACGGACCGCGGTGCGGGTGACGTCGGCCGGGCGGCTGGTGCTGCTCGGGCTGGCGACCGCGGTGACCCCGGTGGTGTTGCTCATCCAGCACTTCCAGCGCGGTCCCGAGCACGTGCCGGCCGCCGCGGTCGCCTGCCTGCTGGTGTCCGCGCTGGTCATGGCCCGGATGGCCCGGCTGGTCGCCGAGCAGCGCGGGCTGGCGATCACCGACGGGCTGACCGGCCTGCACACCCGCCGGTTCTTCGACGAGGCGCTGTCCAGCGGCACCGCGCAGAACCTGCGCACCACCGACGACATCGGGCTGCTGCTCGTCGACCTGGACCACTTCAAGAGCGTCAACGACACCCACGGGCACCCGGCCGGCGATCAGGTGCTGCGCGAGGTCGCCCGCCGGCTGCGGGACTCGACCCGCTCCGGTGACGTCGTCGCCCGGTACGGCGGGGAGGAGTTCGCGATCCTGCTCCCGCGCACCGGCCGCCCCGAACTCGTCAGCATCGCCGAGCGGATCCGGGCGGCGATCGACCGGGACCCGGTGCGGCTGCCGAACGGCCGTCCGCTGCGGGTGACGGTCTCGATCGGGCTGGCCGCCGCGTCCGAGGGCCTCGCCTCGTCGGACGAGCTGACCTCGGCGGCCGACCGTCGCCTGTACGCGGCGAAGGCCGGCGGCCGCAATCAGGTCTCGGCCGACTTCAACATTTTGTAGACGGTGCTCTACAATTTGTTGACGTGATACCCCTTCTGGATCTCGCGGCCGTGTCCGCGGCCGCCGACCTCATTCGCGACGACGTCGTCCGGACGCCGACCGTGGCCAGCCCCGGTCTCTCCGAGGCGCTGGGCGTCCCGGTCACCGCGAAGCTCGAGCTGCTGCAGCGCACCGGCTCGTTCAAGGCCCGCGGGGCGACCGCGAAGCTCCGCTCGCTCTCCGCGGCCGAGCGGGAGGCCGGGGTGGTCGCGGTCAGCGGGGGCAACCACGGCATCGCGGTCGCGGCGATGGCCGAGGCGCTCGGCGTCAAGGCGACGATCGCCATGCCCCGCTCCGCTCCGCGCCGGGCCGTCGACCTGGCCGCTCGGTACGGCGCGACCGTGCAGGTCACCGACGACATCACCGAGGCGTTCGCGCTCGGCGTCCGGCTGCGGGCCGAGGGGCGCACGCTCATCCACCCGTTCGACGACCCGGTGGTGGTGGCCGGGCAGGGCAGCGTCGGGCTCGAGCTGGCCGAGGACGCCGGCCCGCTGACCGACGTCGTCGTGAGCATCGGCGGAGGCGGGCTGATCAGCGGCATCGCGGTAGCGCTGAAGGCGCTGCGGCCGGAGGTCCGGATCTGGGGGGTCGAGACCGAGGGGTCGGACACGATGGCGCGGGCGCTCGCGTCCGGCGGTCCGGTGCCGATGGTGCCGACGTCGATCGTCTCGACGTTGTCGCCGCCGTCGGTGGCGCCGCTGACGTTCGCGCACGTGCGGGCGCTGGTTGAAGACGTTCTCGTGGTGCCGGACGCGGAGGCGGTGCGCGGGTCGCTGGAACTGGCCGACGTGGCCAAGGTGTGGACCGAGCCGGCGGCCGGGTGCCTGCTGCCGGCCGCGCGCCGGGTTCTCTCGCAGGTGGGCCCCGGGTGTCGGCTGGGCCTGGTGATCTGCGGTGGCAACGCTTCGGTGAGCGATCTGCTGGGTTGGGCCGAGCGGTTCGGCGTCCGCCTTGGCTGAGTGGGCCAGCGAGGCGTACGCGGCGGAAGCCGCGCGGGTCGTGGAGACGTACCGGCCCCTGGTGGAGCCGCTGGCGGCGGCGGTCGGGCCCGGGGTGGAGGTCGTGCTGCACGACCTGTCGAAGCTGCCGAACTCGGTCGTGGCGATCGCCGGCGGCCTGTCCGGCCGCGCGGTCGGCGCGCCCGCGACCGACCTCGGCCTCCGCCTGCTGATGCAGGACGACCCGCCCGACAGCATCGTGGGCTACCGCACCGAGCTCCCCGGCGGCATCGTCTGCCGGTCGTCCACGATCTTCCTGCGGGGGGACGTTACGCGGCCGGTCGCCGCGCTCTGCCTGAACCGCGACATCAGCCGCCTCTCGGCCGCGATCGACGTGCTGGCCGAGCTGGTCGACACCCCGGTCACCAGCGGTCACGACAAGACCGAGACGTTCTACGAGAGCGTCGAGGGCCTCACGACCGACCTGCTCGGCCGGGCGATCGCAGCGGTGGGCGTCGAGGTCGACGCGATGTCCAAGGCCGACAAGACCCGTGTGGTCAAGGACCTGGAGAGCCGGGGGTTCTTCCTGATCAAGGAGTCGGTGGAGATCGCCGCCCGGGCGCTCGGAGTGAGCCGTTACACGATCTACAACTATTTGAACGGCTGACTTCGGCGGGTGTTCGCGGGCCGGGTGACAATCGGAGCGTGGAGCCCGCCGCGCCGGAAGCGCCGCCCTCGTCCCGCCGTCGCTGGGGACCGGTGGCCGGCATCGCCGCCGCCGCGGTGGCCGTGACGGCCGCGGCCGCGCTGTTCGGCCCGGAGCGGGAGAAGCCCTCCCCCGAACCGGCGCCGCCGGTGACCCCGTGGAGCACGACGTCGAACCTCGTCGCGTTCGCCGACGACCGCAACGGCTGGGCCCTCACCCCGCGCTGCGACGACACGACCTGCCACCCCAGGTTCTGGCGGACGCTCGACGGCGGTACGTCGTGGGGCGAGGTTCCGGTGCCGGACCCCGTGCTGGGCCGGGACACCGGCGTCCAGCTGATCCCGGCCGGGCCGAGCACGGTCGTCGTCGAGGCCGGCCGGCGCCGCTGGCTGAGCACCGACGCCGGCGCGAGCTGGCACCGCGGCCTGGCCGTCGACGTACTGGCCCGGCCGGCCGAGCCGCCGGTCGGCGTCCCGCTGCGGATCACCGCGGGGACGCAGGTGACCGGCGGCACCGTCGCCGCGACGCCCCGGACGATGGGCTGGTACGAGCCGGCGACCGGTCAGCCGACCGCGTTCCCCGAGCAGCTCGACTGGCAGCCGATCTCGTGGTCGGGGGCCCGGGACGGCTCGGTCTGGGTGGTCGGCGGCAACGCCCAGCTGCGGGTCTGGGAGGACGGCGACTGGCGGACCCTCCGCCCGGCGATGCCCGCTCCCCCGCGGACGTTCATCCAGGTCGCGGCCGTCGACCGCCGGACCGCGTACCTGCTGGTGTTCGGCGTCGACGACGAGAGCCTGCTGCGTCCGAGCGCGATCTCGGCGACGGCCGACGGCGGGAAGACCTGGCGGCTCGTGTCGCTGCGCGGCTCGACGCTGCGCGGCAGCCGGGACGCCGCCGCGCTCGGCACCCGGCTGGTGATCGTGGACTCGAACGGCGGGGTCCGGGTGTTCGACGCCGCGGCGCGCTCGTCGGCCCCGTTCGCGGTGGAGGAAGCCCCGGCGCTGTGGAAGCTGGACGCGGCCGGGAGCCGGGTGATCGGCACCGGCATGCAGGACGGGCGGTTCTACTACACGGTCGACGGCGAGGTCTGGACGCCGATCCGGCTACCGTCCTGAGACCGGGCGCCAGGCGTCGGTTTCGCCGGGGCCCCGGGTGACCAGGTTGCGGCGCTCGAGGTGCAGGAGGTGGGCGTAGGTCTCGCCGATCGCCGAGCGGCGGATGAACCCGCGGTTCTGCTCCCAGGGCCGCGACCAGGTCAGCTGCGCGGCGACCGCGGCCGTGCTCGGCCCGTCGTCGTCGGCCAGGGCGGCCAGGATCTCGGCCAGCCGCTGATCGTGGTGGTGCAGGAGCTGACGCACCCGGGCCGGCAGCCCGGCGAACCGGTACTCGTGGGCGGGCAGCACCTCCCCGACGTCCAGCTGACCGACCTTCTCCAGCGAGGCGAGGAACTCGCCGAGCGTGTCGGACTCGGTCAGCGGGTTGGGGCTGATGTTCGGGCTGATCCGCGGGAGCACGTGGTCGCCGGTGAGCAGCACGTCGTGGTCGGTGTGGGCGAAGCAGATGTGGCCCGGGGTGTGGCCGGGCGTCCACAGGACCCGGAGCGGGGTGCCCGCGCCCATCGGGAGGTCGCCGTCCTCGAGCAGCACGTCGACGGCGTCGTCGTCCCAGTGGGGCTCGTCGTCGGTCGCGGACGGTGGGAGGAGCATCTCGGGGAGCTGGTCGTCCGGCACCCCGCGGCGGATCAGCCAGGCCCGGTCCTGGTCGATGAACGAGCGGAGCGAGCCGAACTCGCGGATCGCCTTCGCGTCGAGCGTGTGCATCGCGACCCGGGCGCCGGACACTTCGCGGACCCGGGACGCGAGTCCGAAGTGGTCGCCGTGGAAGTGCGTGATCAGGACCGCGTCGATGTCCTCGAGTTCGTGGCCGGTCTGCCGGACGCCCGCGACCAGGCCGTCCCAGGCTTCGTCGCTGTGCCAGCCGGTGTCGACGAGGGCGAGGCCCTTGCGGGTTTCGACCAGATAGGCGAGCACGTAGCGCAGCGGGTTGTTCGGGAACGGCGTCGGCACCGACCAGAGCCCGGGGCGGACCTCCTCGACCGGTGGCAGCACGCGGTCGGCCCAGGCCTGCTTCTGTACGGTTCCGGTCACCGTGATGAGGTCGGTGGCCGAAGTCGTGGTATCCGTCACTGATCCACCGGAACATACGGTATGCCTTACGGCAACGAGATCTCGGTCACCGCGCGCTGACCAGGTTCGATGATTGCCGTTTACGGGTTCAATGGGGGTATGGACTACGCCTTGCTCGTCGCGTTAGGCATCGCGGTCGTCGGCATCGGGTTGATCACCGTGTCGTCGGCCGGACGTGATCGTCGGGAGGTGCGTCTCGGCCGGCAGTTGGCGGTGGTCGAACGCAAGCTGGACGCGGTGATCGAGCATTTGGGGGTCGAGGTCGGCGAGCCGGTGTATCCGGAGGTGGAGGAGCATCTCGACGAGGGTGCGACGGTGGCGGCGATCAAGGCTTATCGGGAGCGGACCGGGGCGGGGTTGCTGGAGGCCAAGACGGCGGTGGATCAGCGGATCCGGGAGAGGGAGGCCGCTACTTCGGGGGCCGGCTCTGCTGCTCTGGGATCCGCTGCTACGGGGTCCGCAGGTTCGGGATCCGACGCGCGGGAGTCCGGCGCTCAGGGGTCCGGTGCCCGCGAGGACGCGCTCGGCGCAGCCGACGTCCACGAGGAGGTGCCCAGCGGTCGCGAGGGCGCGTTCGGCGCGGCCGATGTCCGCGAGGACGCGCTGGGCGCTCGTGAGGGCGCGCTCGGCGCTAGTGAGGGCGCGCTCGGCGCGGCCGATGTCCGCGAGGGCGGCGCTCACGAGGGCGCTGCGGCTTCTGGCCTGCGCGAGGAGACTGCGCGCACCGAGGCCGATGAATCGGCGGAACTGGGCGAGCCCGCGCTGGGCGAGCCGGCGCCGATCGCCGCCGAGCGCGCCTCCGTCGCGACCGCAGACACCGAGACACGCTCCGCCAAGTCCTGACCTCGCACCGGCCACGGCGAGAACGCCTGCCCGCCGGCGCGGGTAGGCGGTCTCACCCACCGCGCTGCAACGTCGCCACCCAGCGACCTGACCAGCCCGGCGCGATCCAGCCACTGCGCCGCGACTCGCCCCGCCAGGCGCACCCACCCGACGCGACGGCGCCCACCCGGCCCGACTCACCCGCTTGATCCGACCCACCGCGCGACCCGACCCACCCGCGCCGCCCGGCTCCCCGCCCAGCCCGACGTGGCTTCCCAGCCAGCCCGACGTGGCTTCCCGGCCAGCCCGACGTGGCTTCCAGCCCGGACCGACTTGGCTCCCCAGCCCGAACCGACGTGGCTCCCCAGCTCAGCTCGGTGCGCGGGCTGGCCGCTTGGCGCGAACATCCGCCCGCCGTGCGGCGGCCTCCGGGCGGAGCGCGCCCCGCCCGAGCCCGCTCCAGCGCGTTCCACCGAGCGCGGCCGTCCGACCAAGCGACTCCCCACACCATGCGACATGGCCACCCCACGACTCGGCCTACCCCCTCCACGCGGCCAGCCCGCGACCCGACCCCCCGCGTGACACCGCCACCCCACGCCCAGACCCCGACGCCACACGGCCAGCCCCGCGACCCGACACCCGCGTGACACCGCCACCCCACACCCGGACCCCGGCTCCACGCGGCCAGCCCCGCGACCCGACACCCCGCGTGACGCGGCCACCCCACACCCGAACCGCCGACGCCACACGGCCAGCCCCCCGACTCGACCCCCTGCGTGACGCGGCCACCCCACATCCGGACCCGTGGCGCCACGCGGCAACTCGTGCGTGGCGTGGCCACCCCCGCAATGCGGCCTGCCCAACACGGTTGCTCACCGCCGCCCGCCAGACGCCGCCACCCGCCGCCCGCCGCCTCCCGCCAGACGCCGCCACCCGCCGCCTACCGCCAGACGCCGCCCGCCGCTAGCCGCTGGACGCCGGACTCCCACCGCCGGGCGCCGCTGCCCCGCCGCACCCAAACCAACGCAGCCCGCGCAGCACCGCCAGACCAGCACAGCCGACCAGCACAGCCAACCGGCGCCAGCCGACCAGCGCACCCGACCGACCCGGAGTAGCCGCCTCCCGCTGGCTCGCCTTCATCCGCGCGAAGCGCGACCGGCCGACCCCGCCCACGCCACCGGTACGGCACCCGCCGTCCATCCGGCCGAACCAGCTCCCGCCGCACCACCGCGATGCCGACCACCGACACCCCGACCGACCGCCACGACCCGCACCGATTCACCGCCGCTGCCTGGGCGACCTCAGCCCAGGCCCGGGGAATACACCCCGCCGATCGGTAGCGTCACATCCGGCGTCCTCATGTGGACGTCGAAATCATCGATGCGGAAGCCGCAGGCCAGCAGCGTCCGCATGGCGGGGTGCGGGCCCGGGAGCGCGAACGTGATCGCCGCGGTCCCCAGGGCGGCGACGGCCGCGTAGAGGGCGCCGGCCGCCATCCCGCGGTCGGGGCAGGTCAGGTGCGTGAGCACGGCGGGTGAGCCGACGCCGGCCGCGACGAGGCGGCTCCCGTCGCGGACGACGAGCGCGGTGGCGTCGTCGGCGCGGGTCCAGTACTCGAACAGCGGCGTCCGCGGCCGGCCCCAGCCGGTGAGGCGCGCGACCGCGGCCGCGGCGGTGCGCGCGTCGACCCGGTCGACGCGGAGGACGCCGAGCGGGAGACGGTCGGCCGGACCGCTCAGGTACAGCAACGGCCAGGACGGGACGAGCCCGGCGCGGACGTAGAGCGGCAGCGCGGCCGGGTGCTTGGAGCTGAACGTGTACCGGCCGCCCGCCGGAGCCGGCCACATCGCCCGGAGCAGCGCCGAGCCCACTCCGCGGGCGTGCACGGCCGGGTCGACGAACAGGTCCGTGAGCAGGGTCCCGGACGGGGTCGGCACCTCGCCGGCCCACCCCAGCACCTCCGACCCGCGAGCGGCGACCGCCCGCCCGATCGTCAGAATCAGCTCGACGTACGCCGCCTCGACGCCCGACTCGGTGTCGGGCTGATCGGTGGCGCGACTGATTGCGCGGATGCCGGGTAAATCGACCGGGGTCACCGCGCGTACCTGCACGGTCACGACTCTAGCGACGAGAGGCTCGCCCCATGGACTACCGGCTGGAAAGGTTCGTGAGCGCCCAGGACAGCGGCGACGGGTACGACTCGATACTCGCCGAACTGCGCGCCGGCCGGAAGGTGAGCCACTGGATGTGGTACGTGTTCCCGCAGGTCGACGGCTTGGGCAGCAGCTCGATGGCCCGTCGGTACGCGATCGGCTCGCTCGACGAGGCCCGCGCCTACCTGGCCCACCCGGTGCTCCGCGCGCGCCTCGACGCGGCCGTCGACGCGCTCCTCGGCGTCGACGGGCGCAGCATCACGACGATCCTGGGCCCGGTCGACGCGATGAAGCTCCGCTCGTCGATGACGCTGTTCGACGCGGCCGAGCCGGAAGCCGGCGGATTCCGGAAAATCCTGGACAAGTACTTCCACGGCCAGTCCGACGACCGGACGACGGCCCTTCTGCCCTAGCCGACCGTCGTGTGACGATGCAGCGATGGACATCGTCGCCCAGGCTCGGCAGCACACGCTCGGTGACCTCCCCCGACGCTCGGCGCGCCGGTTCGGGAGCAAGACCGCGATCATCGACGGCGACACCCGCCTGACGTTCGCCGAGCTGGACGCGGTCGTCGACCGCACCGCCGCCGGGCTCGACGCGGCCGGGCTGGAGAAGGGCGACCGGCTCGCGCTGCTCTCGCACAACTGCTGGCAGTTCGCGGTGCTCCAGTACGCGACCGCCCGCCGGGGCGTCGTCCTCGTCCCGATCAACTTCATGCTCGGGCCGGACGAGATCGCCTACGTCCTCGACCACAGCGGCGCGGCCGCGTTCGTCGTCGAGGACGCCCTGACCTCGACGGCGGAGAAGGCGATCGCCGCGTCGGCCGGCACCGTGACGCACCGGTTCGCGATCGGTGACGGCCAGCCCGGCTGGCCCAGCGTCACCGAGCTCACCGACTACGACGGGCCGCAGCCGCCGGACGTGCTGGTCGCGGACGACGACCCGACCCGGCTGATGTACACGAGCGGCACAGAGTCGCGTCCGAAGGGCGCGATCCTCACCAGCCGGGCGCTGCTCTGGCAGTACGCGAGCTGCGCGATCGACGGCGAGATGACGTTCGACGACATCGAGGTGCACTCGCTGCCGCTCTACCACTGCGCGCAGCTGGACTGCTTCCTCAACGTCGACGTCTACACCGGCGCGACCAGCGTCATCCTGCCCGCCCCGGCGCCCGCGGCGATCCTGCGGGCGATCGAGGAGCACGGGGCGACGAAGTTCTTCGCCCCGCCGACCGTGTGGATCGCGTTACTGCGCTCGCCCGAGTTCGACAGCACCGACCTCTCCACGCTGCGCAAGGGCTACTACGGCGCATCCCCGATGCCGGTCGAGATCCTGCAGGAGCTGTCCCGGCGCCTGCCGGACGTCCGCTTCTGGAACTTCTACGGCCAGACCGAGATGGCTCCGCTCGCGACGATCCTCCGGCCCGACGAGCAGATCCCGCACGCGGGATCGGCCGGGCGTCCGGCCATCAACGTCGAGACGATCGTGGTGGACGAGGCTGATCAGCCGGTGCCGGTCGGCGTCGTCGGGGAGATCGTGCACCGGAGCCCGCACGCGACCCTCGGCTACTACCGGGACGACGAGAAGACCGCCGACGCGTTCCGCAACGGTTGGTTCCACTCCGGGGACCTCGGGGTGTTCGACGCCGACGGGTATCTGAGCGTCGTCGACCGGAAGAAGGACATGATCAAGACGGGCGGGGAGAACGTCGCCAGCCGTGAGGTCGAGGAGGCGCTGTACCAGCACGCGGGGATCGCCGAGGTCGCGGTGTTCGGCATCGACCATCCGTACTGGGTGGAGGCGGTGACCGCGGTCGTGGTCCCTCGAGAGCCCGGTCTCGATCCGGACGAGGTGCTGGCGTTCGGGAGGTCGGTGCTGGCCGGGTTCAAGACGCCGAAGTACGTGGTGATCGCGGAGGCGTTGCCGAAGAATCCGAGCGGGAAGATCTTGAAGAGGGAGCTCCGGGCCCGGTACGGCCACCTCGGCCAGAGCTAGCCGACGGGCGTCTCGGCCGGGGCCTCGTAGCTGAAAAGGGTCAGATCGACCGGGTTCACGACGTCGGGTAAGCAACCGCTCTTGACGACCTCCGACGGGTTGCCCAGCACGATCGAGTGCGCCGGGACGTCGTGCGTGACCAGCGCGCCGGCCAGGATCCGGGAGCCTCGTCCGACGCGGACTCCCCCGGTGACGACCGCATTCGGTCCAATCCAGACCTCGTCCTCGATGACCGGATAGCGGGTCGTGCGGGTGCCGTCGGGAGCGATCGAATCGGCCTGGCCGATCGTCACGCCGTGGAAGAGCGTGACGTTGGCGCCGATCGTCGCGCCCGGGCTCACGACCAGACCCCAGCCGTGCTGGATCGCCAGCCCCGGCCCGATGCGCGTCGCCGCGGGCAGGTCGGCCGCGCCCCGGCCGGACGTGTACCGGTGGGCGATCCGCGCCGGCAGTAGGGCCACGCGCGCGAGCCCACCGCGGCCGGCCAGCCGCTGAATCAGGCGCAAAGTACAGGTCATCCGGAAAGTGCGACTCCGGACGAATAGTTTCAGCATTCCCGAGCGCCCGAAATCGCCATTGATCCGGAATGCGTCAGCGTCAGCCGGTCGGAGGGTGCGCATATCGGGTCCCTTTAGCCTTGTGCATTGTTGGCGGAAATTTACCCCGCTAGTAGCACCGCTACCAGGGCCAGCGCGGCCGGAACCGTCTGCACATAGAGAATTCGGCGGCTGACCGTGAGCGCGCCGTAAATGCCCGCCACCACCACACAGAGCAGAAAGAACACCGCGAACGAGAAATCGTCGGCGATCAGGCTCCAGATCAGGCCGGCGGCCAGGAATCCGTTGTACAGCCCCTGGTTCGCCGCGAGCGTCGCACTCTCGGCCGCGAATTCCGGCGTCGTGCCGAACGTCCGCTGCCCGCGCGGCCCACGCCAGAGGAACATCTCCAGCACGAGGATGTACACGTGGATCACCGCGACCACGCCGACCAGGACTTTCGCTGCTAGTTCCACAGCGCCGGAGCGTACGGTTCCCGCCCGTCCGGGTGAATAGCGGGGATCCCTCGCGCGGGCGAGGTTTCTGTCGGGGGTGCCGTGCACACTGGATCGGTGCCGGCCCGGTACCGCGTCGATCTCCTGGTGGCCGCGTTCGTCGCGGTGCCGGTCACCGGGCAGCTCGTCAGCGCCTCGGACGTCACGGTGTTGGGCGTGCTGCTCAACGCCGGCACGGTGGTGCCGCTGGTCTGGCGAAGGCGGGCTCCGTTCGCCGCCGCGCTGGCCGTGTTCGCGGCCGGGCTGCTCGCCTCGGCGTACGCCCGGCCCGGGCAGATGCTGCAGTACGGCGCGCTCGTCGCCGGATATACGGTCGCCGACCTGGCCCGGCACCGGTGGCAGCGGTGGGGCGTGCTGGTCGGGCAGTGTCTGTTGATCCCGCCCGGCGCGATCTGGATCAAGCACAACACGCTGCCCGAGTTCCTGTTCACGATGCTGCTGCCGATCGCCGCGTGGCTGCTCGGCACGCTCGCCCGGGCGAATCGCGAGCGGAGCGACGCGCTGGCCGCCCGTGCGTCCGATCTGGAGCGTCGGCTGGCCGCCGACGCCGCCCGCGCCGCCGCGGAGGAGCGCGCCCGGATCGCGCGCGACATGCACGACGTGCTCGCCCACGCGGTGAGCGTGATGGTCGTGCAGGCCGAGGCCGGTCCGGTCGTGGTCCGGTCCGACCCCGAGCGCGCCGAGCGCGCCTTCGAGGCGATCGCGGCCGCCGGCCGCGATGCGATGGTGCAGCTCCGCCGCTCCCTGGGCGTTCTCAAGGCCCATTCGGACGTCGCTGAGCTCGCGCCGCAGCCGACGGTCGCCGCGATTCCCGACCTGGTGGCGCGAGTCAGCGCGACGCACCTGCGGGTGACGACGGAGGTGACAGGCGCGCCGGTGCCCCTCCCGCCGGACGCGGAGCTGGCCGCGTACCGGATCGTCCAGGAGGCGCTCACGAACGCGGTGAGACACGCCTCCGCGAGGGCGGTGGAGATCCGGCTCGACTGGGAGCCGGGCGGCCTGAAGGTGTCCGTCCGAGACGATGGCCAAGCGGTGTCATCGAGCGCCGGACCGGTCGCCAGGGGCCGCGAGCCGACCGCAGCGAGCGCCCGGGAGATCGGTGCGTCCGAGGCGAGCCCGGCCGGAGCCGGGGCCGGGGTGGCCGGGGCGGCCCGGGCCGGGTTAGCCGGGGCCGGCGGGGATGCAGCCGGGGTCAGCGCGGCTCGGGCGGAGGTGGCCGGTGCGCCTCAGGCGGGGGTGGCCGGCGCGGCTTGGGCGGAGGTGGCCGGGGCCGGCGCGGCCGGAAGGGATGTGGCCGGGGCGGGCGCGGCCGAAAGGGATGCGGCCGGAGTCAGCGCGGCTCGGGCGGGTCTGGCCGGGGCCGGCGCGGCCGAGGCGCGCACGGTCGGCACCGGTGCGATCGACAGGGATGCAGCCGGGATCGGCGCGGCTCGGCCGGGTGCGGCCGGGGCCGAGGCGGGCATGGTCGGCGCCGGTGCGGTCGGTATGGATCCGGTCGCGGTTGGCGCGGCAGCGGTCGGCGCTGGAAGGCTCGGTGGTCGCGGCGGGATCGGACAGGGGCTGATCGGGGTGCGGGAGCGCGCGGCGGCGTGCGGCGGGTGGGCATCCGCCGGGCCGGCGGAGGGCGGTGGGTTCGTCGTTCGGGCCTGGCTTCCCGCGCTTCCTTCCCGCGCCACCACCGAACCAGTCCCCCCGGGCGCGAACCCCCGCGCCGCCAGTCACCACCACGCCGGCCGACACCCCGCTAGCCCTAGCCGCATCACCAGTCATCACCACGCCGGCCCCCACCACCTCGTCCGTCACGGCGGCGCCGTCCGCTTCCGCCACGTCCTCCACCGCCACCACCCCCGCCGCTTCGACCCCCGCCACCAGCGCGACCGCCACCACCGCGACCGCTGCCACCACGCCCGCCACCAGCGCGCTCGCGAACCCCACGGTCACCGGCACCACCGCAACCGCCACCACCAGCAGCACGACCGGCGGCAGCACGACCGCCGGCAACGCGGCCACCGGCACTACGCCCACCACCAGCACCGCGACCGTCGGCACAGCGACTACCACCAGCACGGTCGCCAGCGCCGTACCCGGCGGCACCGCGACTGCCGGCACCCCCGCCACCAGCGCGACCGCCAGTACCGCGACGGCCGGCGGCGTGGACGGTGGGGCGGCGGGCGGGGCTTTCGCGGGGCCTCGCTTTGGGGTCTTGCCGGGTGGCTCGGGTCGGCGCGCCGGAGGTCGGGGGTGATTCGGATCGTGGTGGCGGACGATCAGGAGCTCGTGCGCAGCGGGTTCGCGATGATCCTCGAGGCTCAAGCGGACTTCGACGTCGTGGCCGAGGTCGGCGACGGGGGCGCGGCCGTGGCAGCGGCACACGACCTCTCCCCCGACGTCGTCCTGCTCGACGTCCGGATGCCCGGGATGGACGGGCTGCGGGCCGCGCGCCGGATCTGCGCGGAGACGACCGCGAAGGTCGTCATGCTGACGACCTTCGACCAGGACGACTACGTGTACGACGCGCTCTACGCGGGCGCCAGCGGGTTCCTCCTCAAGGATCTCCGGCGCGACGACCTGGTGCACGCGGTCCGGGTCGTCGCCTCCGGCGAGGCGCTGCTGGCGCCGACCGTGACGCAGCGGCTGATCGCGGACGTCGTCCGGCAGCGCGCGGCCGGGGTGGTGACGCCGCACCGCCTGGATGCGCTGACCGCTCGCGAGCGGGAGACCTTACTGCTCCTCGGGCGCGGGCTCTCGAACGCCGAGATCGCGGCGGCGCTGGTGGTCAGCGAGCACACGGTCAAGACGCATGTGAGCAGCGTGCTGGGCAAGCTCGGTCTGCGGGACCGGATCCAGGCCGTGATCGCCGCGTACGAAACCGGCCTGATCGTGCCCGGCAGCGCCGCCAGCGACTCGGCCGCCGACAGCTAAGCCGCCAAGAATTCAGCCGACAAGAACTCGGCCGACGAGAACTCAGCCGACCAGGACTCAGCCGCCGGAGGGATCCGTCCAGATGGCTCCTGACGGCGATGTGGACGCGCCCGCCGCCCGCCGACGATCGGGCCATGTACATCGCTGCTCCACTGCTGCTGCTCGCTTACGGCGTCATCCGGCTGATCGACGGGCGGGACGGGGCCCACGGACCGGGCCCGGCCTGGACTACCGGCCACCTGCTGTTCCTGGCCTCCTTACTGATCTTCGGACTCATCGCCCTGGACGTGCGACGCCGACTGAACACCGTTCCGGGGGCGGTCGCGGCGGCCGCGACCCTGGTCGGACTGATCGCGTTCGTGAAGACCGTGGTGATCGACATCGTGGTCGGGCTCCGGGCCTCCGATCACGAGGCCATGCACGCGGTCCGGGAACAGTACGAGTCCGGGGCCGACCGCGTCGTCGACCCGCTGTCGCCGCTGTTCCCGATCGGGCTGGCCGTGCTGTTGGTGCTGCTGGCGGTGTCCCGGCGCGTCCCGTGGTGGAGTCCGGTTCTTGCCGTGTGCGGCTTCTGTTCGATCGTGGCGACGCTCGATCTGCTGCCGGTCGCCGCGATGCTTCTGCTCGTCGCGCTGGTACCGCTGGCCCGGGAGCGCACACCGGCCGCCGTCACCCGCTGAGCACGGCCGTCATCGCCCGCCCACGCCGACTCCCCGCGCCTGCCCGCCGTGCACGCCGACCAGGAGCGCCCCTCCGGCCGTGCCCGCGTGTCCCCCACGCCCGCGGCGCCGGCCATGCCCGCGCCTTCCGCCACGGCCGCCTCCCGCCTCGTGAGGGAGGCGCCCACCTCCCACCGCGCGGAGAAGGCGCCCGCCTCCCGCCCGCGCCGGCCGACGCGCAGAAGAAGGCCTCCGCCTTCAGGGGCGGGCCGACGCCTTCGGGGCGCGGCGGCGGCGCGCGATCGGCGCCCCCTCCACCGAAGCGGACGACGGCGCCGCCGCCGGCGCCGGCGGCAACGGCGGCAACGGCTGGAACGGCAACTCCCCCTCATACCCCACCGCCAACGCCAACTGCCGACCAGCCAACCGCCGAGCCCTCCCCACGCTCAACCCCGGATCACCCGCCGAAAGCCTCGTCGCCAGGCCCCCCAGCAGCGCCAATGCGACCGTCGCCACGTCGTCCGGATCGCACCCGGAGAACTGACCCTCTTCCAGTCCCGACGCGACCGCGGCGGCGAGCGGCCGCAGCAGGCGGTCGTTGAGCGCGGCGAGGCTCCGGGCGAGTTCCGGCGAACCGGACGCGCGGTGCTCGAGTTCGGCCCAGAGCCGCCACTCCAGCACGTCCTCGGGTGTCAGCGGCAGTCCGAAGTCGATCAAATCGGCGAACCGCTGGTCGGCGCGGGTCCGCCGGGCGTCGGCGGTGCGGTGCTCCAGGCGGCGCTCGGCGGCGCTGAGCGACTGCGCGAGCGCGTCGGTGAGGAGCTGCGCCCGGGACGCGAAGTGGTAGTGCAGCAGCGCGGTCGACACTCCGGCGCCTTGGGCGATGTCGGCGAGCCGCACGCCGTCGAATCCGTCGCGGGCGATGAGCTCCAGCGCCGACTGGAGAATCCGCTCCCGTGCGTCACTCGTGCTCATAAGTCGAGCTTCTCACGCACGTAAACCTCTGGTTTCTCCTCTTCCCTTCCGCCGCCTCCGCGCCGTAGTCTCTGACCTGATTTTAAAGTCAGGAAGGGAAACCTCGTGCCCCGCTACGGATCGATGTTCGGCCCCGACGTCACGTTCCTCGGCGTCGACCGCTGCGCGCTCGACGAGCCCGAGTCCTACGCGGACGCCGACGTCGTCGTCCTCGGCGCGCCGTTCGACGGTGGCGTCAGCCACCGGCCCGGCGCGCGCTTCGGCCCGCAGGCCATCCGCACGACCGACTACAACCCGCACGACGGTTCCCGTCCGTCGCTGGCGCTCCGCGTCGATCCGCTGCGCGATCTCCGGGTGATGGACGCCGGCGACGTCGAGACGTTCGCCGGTGACATCGACGGGAGCCTGAAGGCGATCGAGAACGCGGTGGCGACGATCGCGACGAGTGGCGCGGTGCCGGTGATCCTCGGCGGCGATCACACGATCGCGTTACCGGACGTGACCGGCGTGGCCCAGCACCACGGGTTCGGCCGGGTCGCGGTGCTGCACTTCGACGCGCACGCCGACACGGGGGACGTCGAGTTCGGGCACCTGCACGGGCACGGGCAGCCGATGCGCCGGCTGATCGAGTCCGGGGCGGTGCGCGGCGACCGGTTCATCCAGATCGGGCTGCGCGGGTACTGGCCCGGGCCGGAGACCCTCGACTGGATGGCCGACCAGTACATGCGCTCGTACGAGATGGGCGAGATCGTCGCCCGGGGGCTCGACACGGTGCTCGCCGAGGCGTCGCGGCTCGCGCTCGACGACTGCGACGCGGTGTTCCTGTCGGTGGACGTGGACGTCGTCGACCCGGGGATGGCGCCGGGCACCGGGACGCCCGAGCCGGGCGGGCTGACGTCCCGGCAGTTGCTGGACGCGGTCCGGCGGCTCAGCCTGGAGTTGCCGATCGCCGGGCTGGAGGTCGTGGAGGTGTCGCCGCCGTACGACCACGCCGAGGTGACCGCGTTCCTCGGGAACCGGATCGTGCTCGAGGCGCTGTCCGGGATGGCCGCCCGCCGCCGGGGTGCGGCGTGGGACCCGACCCGCCCGCTCTTGGACGGCCGGGGCACCCGCCCGCCGCGCTGAGTCCGGTCGAGGTGATCGGTCGTGCTCGACACCGGGCCTACGGCCCGAAGGACGGCGCTTGACCTTGACGCTCGGGTGAGGGTCGAGCATCTCCCTCATGCGGACGAGGGAAGTGCGGCTCGCGGGGCCGGACGAGTTGGTCGTGGTCGAGACGGAGTTGGCCGAGCCCGGGCCGGGGCACGTGCTGGTGCGCAACCGGTGGATGGCGCTCGGGGCGGTGATGCGGACGCTGCTCGACGGCACCGGTCCGCTGCCCGGGTACCGGGTCGGTGAGCCGCTGTTCGGGAAGGCCGTCGGCGAGGTGATCGCCGGGGACGGCGCGCCGGTCGGGACGCTGGTGAGCCACGGTCTCGGGTGGCGGGAGCACGCGATCACCGAGCGGTTCGAGATCGTCGAGCCGGGCGCCGAGCTGCGCGCGTTGTCCAGCGGGTTCGTCGCGTACGGGGCTCTGCGGGCGGCCGGGCTCCGGAGCGGCGAGACCGTGTACGTGTCGAGCGTGGCCGGCGCGGTCGGGAGCACGGCGGCGCGCCTGGCCAAGGCGCTGGGGGCCGCCCGGGTGGTCGGGAGCGCCGGAACGCCGGAGAAGGTCGCGGCGCTCACCGCCGCCTTCGGCTACGACGAGGCCTTCGACCGACAAACCGAAACCCGCCCGGCCGACATCGACGTCGCCATCGACCTCGTGGGCGAGCCTCCGGTCGCCGCGATGCGCCCCGGCGGGCGCATCGCGCTGGTCGGAGCCCTCGCGCAGCAGCTCGGCGGCGCTACCCCGGCACCGCTCGACCTCCTCGGCGTGATCGGCCGAGGCGTGACCATGGTCGGGCTCGACCTGGCCGCCCATCGCCACCTCGAACCCGAGTACCGCACGCTGGCGGTCGACCCACCGCACTCCGTGGTCCACGGCCTGGACGCCGCCCCGGACGCCCTGCGCGGATTGTTCGCGGGCCGGTTCACCGGCCTCGTCGTGATCACGCTGGGATAGTCGGAGGCGTGCACATCGGCGAACTCGCGCGCTCCACCAACTCGACGCCCCGGGCGCGCCTCGCTGCGCGCACGCATCGACGCGTACACCGCGCTCCACGACCGAATCGCCGATCGGCTAGAACAACCCCCCGGCTAGAACAACCCCCCGGCTAGAGCAGACGGCGGAGGTTCCGGGCGATCTCCACGTCGTCGGCGGTCACCAAGCGGTAATCCCGCACGACCACCCGCCCACCCACCACCACGTGCCGAGGCCGCCGCCCCGGATCGGCCCACAACAATCCCGCCACCGGGTCCGCCACCCCCGCGTCGGCCACCCCACCCACGTCCCAGCACGCGAAATCCGCGGCCGCGCCCACCGCCAGCGACCCCAGCTCCGCGCGCCCCAGGCCGGCCGCCGAGCCGGCCGTAGCCCAGGACAGCACCTCCCGCGCCGCGACGGCCCGCCCGGCCAGCGGCGCCACCTGCATCGCCAGGCGCGCGTCGGCCAGCAGGTGACCCGCGTCGTTCGAGCCGCCTCCGCTGGTTCCCAATCCCACCGCCACCCCGGCGTCGGCCAGCGCCGCCATCGGCGCCACCCCCCAGCCCATCGGCAGGTCGCACCCCGGGGCGTGCGTCACGCTCACCCCGGCGTCCGCGACCCGCCGGACCTCCGGTCCGGTGATCCCGCACAGGTGCGCGAGCGTGACGTCGGGCGCGAGCCAGCCCCACTCCTCCAGCAGGTCCAGCGGCCGCCGCCCGTACCTCTCCTCCGCGATCTCGACGTCCACCTGCTCGTTCGCCTGCGTCCGCCGCCGCAACCCGTACTCGGTGGCAACCTCGGCCAGCGCGGCGAACGTCTCCTTCGAGTCGCTGTGCACGCCCGCGGGCCCGACCGCCACCTGCACGTCGGGCAGCGCCGTGACCAGCGCCGCCGCCGACTCGGCCGCCCGCGCCGGGTCGTCCCCGGCGCTCCCCCGCACGAACACCAGACGCGCGCCGAGCGCCCGGGCCGCCGACGCGACCGCGCCCGCCACCTCGAGATCCGCCGACACCGACGAGCCCAGCCAGGTCAGCTGGTGATCGGCCACCGTGGTCACCCCGCGCAGCAGCGACTCGGCCAGCCCCACCGACGCCGCCGCCCCGGCCAGTTCGGGCGTGATCCCGGTCCGCCGGTACGCGGCCCCCATCACCCCGAGCCACTCGCGCATCGGCACCCCACGCGTGCCCGGCAACGTCCGGAAAGCACTCTGCAGCAGGTGGTGGTGCGCGTTCACCAGCCCGGGCGTGATCACGCACCCGTCCGCGTCCAGTACCTCGTCGTCCGCCACCGCGTCCGAAAAGACACCCGTCACCGGATCGCACGTCAGCACCCCCGTGCGTTCGGAGAACGCATCCCAGAGGCGCACCGCGCCGACGACCCTCACGACGGACGGAACCGCTGGGCCTCGCCCAGCACGGACGCGATCGTGCCGACCGCGGTCTCGAACAGCTCCTTACCGTGCGCGGCGGTCGCGGTCGACGCGTCCCCGAGGACGCCGTCGGAGTTGAAGTCCGACGACAGCCAGCCGAAGCTCACCGGCTTGCCGAACCCGATGTGCTCGTAGTCGGCCAGGTGCTCGGGCACCCACCGCCGGGCGTGCTCCATCTTCACGAGATCCGGACGCAGGTGCAGCATGATCGACGTCTCGGAGTGCCCGCCGTGAATGCCCAGCCCCCGCTCGTCCGGAGGAGCAGAGAGCCCGGGGTGGGCCAGGAACGTCTGCAAGCCGAACTCCCGACGCAGCTCCCGGCAGGCCACGGCCGCCAGCGCCGAGTTGCCCCCGTGCGCGTTCAGCAGCACCAACCTGCGCGCCGGGGTGGTCGCCAGCGATCGTCCGATGTCGACCAGCGTGCGCATCAGCGTGTCCCACGACACCCAGATCGTGCCCGGCGACCACGCGTGCTCGTCCGACTTCGTGTACGAGAGCGCCGGGAGCAGCAGCGTCTCCACCTCGGCGGCCTCGACCGCGGCCGAGGCCACCGACGACGCCACGGTCAGATCCGTCGACACCGGCAGGTGCGGCCCGTGCTGCTCGATCGAGCCCAGCGGCAGCACGATCACGGTGTCGGGGTCGAGCGCGCCGAGCTCGGGCCCGGTCCGGTCGATGAAGTTCATGCCAGCTTCCCCGGGTTGAGCAGCCCGCGCGGGTCGACCCGGGGCGCGACGGCCCGGATCACCGGCAACTGCCGGTCGACGTACCACTGGTGCGGGCTGTGCACGGCGACGCCCATCGCCTCCAGGCCTTCGATCCCGGCGAGCACCTGCTCCTCGTCGACGTAGTCCGCGACGATCATCGCCTGCACCCCGCGATGCCCCAGCTCCAGGTGGAACAGCACGTGGGGCAGCAGCGAGCGGATCGCGTCCGGAGCCTGCCAGAGCGGGTCACCGGCGCTCTCCAGGTGGAAGCACCGGTACCCGGACTGCTGCAGAAAGTAGACCGGGTGGTTGTACGACATGCCGGAGAGCAGGTCGGTGGCCTCGACCCCCTCGACGACGGCCGAGACCGTGCCGCCGAGGTCGTACGCCAGGTCACAGGCTTCGGTCACGGTGTCGGCGGGCAGGATCGCCCGGACGCTGATCCGGTCGCGGTCCACGTACGACGACGGCAGGTGCGCGACGAGCGGCACCTCGTCCATCGACGCCAGCCGCGGGCCGAACGCGCGCAGCCCCCGCAGGATCGTCGTCCCGGTCGTGTAGTCGTCGGCCGCGAGGTACACCGCCCGCCAGTCCCGGGCCGGTTCGGTCGCCAGCGTGAGCGACGTCAGGATGCCGGTGACCCCGTAGGCGTGGACGTACGGCAGCGCTTCGACGCCGTCCGCCGTGAAGGTCGACGAGCTCCCGTCGCACGGCGCCACGGTCAGCGAGCGGACGTACCCGTCGTACGTGGTGCCGTGCTCGATCGTGCCGGTGCCCGCGCTCCCGCCGCCGACGAACCCGCCGGCCGTGGAGCCCTTCGTCGACGGGAACATCCACAGGTCCTGCCCGGCCGCGCGCACCGCCGCGTCCACGTCGGTGAGCTTCGCGCCCGGCTCGACCCGCACGAACCCGTCGCCGACCTCGAGCACCCGGTTGCAGCGACGGAGGTCGAGCACCGCGCCGCCGGCGAACGGCGTCGCCTGGCCGTAGTTGCCGGTCCCGGCGCCGCGCGGGGTGATCGGGACCCCGGTCTCGTAGGCGGCGGTCAGGATCCGCGGGACGTCCTCGGCCGACTCGGGAGCCACCACGAGCTGGGCCGTGTACCGGCCCGGCGGCAGCTTCTCCTGCAGCACCGGCGACATCCTCGACCAGTCCGAGCTGAGTTTGATCAACTCGGCGGCGTCGGTCCGGACGAGCTCCGGGCCGACCGACCGCACGAAGTCGGCGATCTGCAACGCGGTCGGCGTCGCCGGTAGCGGTGCCTTCGTGATCACAGCTTCACCGCGGGATCGAGGAACTGGGTGTCGACGATGTCGGCGGCCTTCAGCCCGGCCTTCGGCGTGCCGCCGCTGGCCTGCAGCAACGGCGCGAACGTGTCGATCGACTGCTGCACCCGGGCCGGGTCCATCCCGCCCAGCGGCCCGCTGGCGTCGTTGGTCACGATCTTCAGGTCGGCCATCTCCTTGGCCGCGTAGTCGGCGACGCCCTTCGAGTAGGTCCAGCCGTCGTTGTACTTGGTGACGACGTCCGTGATGAGCTCGTTCGTCGCCGACGGATCCTTCAGGTAAGACACCTGGGCCTTCTGGAGGATCGGCACCAGCTTCTTCAGGCAGGCCGCGTTCTTCTGCAGATCGCCGCTGCGCACCGAGAGTGGCTCCGGGTAGACGTTGTAGCCGACGTCCGCGAGCAGCTGGTACGAGACCGGCTTGCCCCAGGCCGTCACCTCTTTCTCGTAGATGTACGGCTCGGCCGTCGCGAAGCCCTGCTGGGCGATCTTCGGGTCGCCGACGAACCGGGCCGGGGCGCCGTCGTAGCTGGTGTCGATCTGCGACTTCTTGATCAGGCCCTTCTTCACCAGCAACTCGGCGTAGAGCGTGCCCTCGGAGACGACGATCGTGACGTTCTTCTTCCCCAGATCGGCCACGGTCTTGACGTCCGGGTGGCTCTTCGGGTCCCACATCAGCATCTGCGGGCTCTTGTTCAGCGGCGCGACGACCGCGGTCACCGGCTGCTTTCCGGACGCCGAGATCGCCTGGTCGGTGGTGATCGAGCCGAGCAGGATCGTGGGGTCGACGTACATCTGGGACGTCACCGACTGGAAGCCGATCGCCGAGCCACCGGCGCGCACCTCGATGTCGACGCCGGTGTCGACGCCGTCGCTCACCAGCGGGCCCTTGACCCGCTTCTTCGCGGTGTCGACCGTGTAGCCGCCGCCGATCAGCGCGTATGCGGCGCTGTGCTCGGCCTCCGGTTCCCAGTCCATCTGGACGACGACGGTCGCCGGGCAGACGCCGGACAGGTCCTGGGCCGAGCCGGTCGCCGCCGCGGTGGCCGTGTTCTCGCCGGTGCCGGCGGAGTCGCTTCCAGAGGAGCAGGCGGCCAGTAGCGAGAGCAGGAGTCCGGCGGTGATGAGTCTCTTCATGGGGGTCTCCTAGCGAGAAGTGCCGTACCAGCGGCCGACGACGGCCCGGTCGAGCGCGGTGAAGACGGCGAAGATCGCTACGCCGAGGAACGAGGCGAGGAAGATCGCGCCGATCAGGTCCTCGGACTGCAGCCGCGACCGGTAGGTGTCGAGCAGGCCACCGATGCCCGGCTCGCCCTGGCGGAAGAACATGTCTCCGACGACCGCGCCGATCACCGCCAGCCCGGCCGACGTCCGCAGGCCGGTGAAGATCGACGGCACCGCGGCCGGGAGCTGGAGCAGCACCAGCCGCTGCCACCGGCTGGCCTTGTTCAGCGTGAACAGGTCGTGCGCGTCCCGGTCGGCCGAGTGGATGCCGAACAGCGTGTTCGAGATCATCGGGAACAGCGCGATGATCACGCAGACGATCACCCGGCTGGTGAATCCGAACTGGAACCACAGCCCGATCAGCGGCACGATGGCCAGGATCGGCACGGTCTGGATGATCACCGCGTACGGGAAGATCGCCCGCTCGAGGAAGTCGGCCTGGCTCATCAGCACCGCGGTGAGGATGCCGAGCACCACCGCGATGCCGAGCCCGGTGAGCGCCACCCTGGTCGTCAGCGCGAGCGCTTCGAGCTTGGGCTGCAGGTGGACCGGATCCCCGAACGCGACCCGGACCACCTCGTGCGGTGGCGGCAGCAGGAACCGGCGCTGCTCGCTGAGCACCAGGTACGTGACCGCGTACCAGAGGCCCAGCCCGCCGGCCAGCGCGACCAGCACCGGCAGCACCGACCGGGTCAGCCGGCGCTTCTTCCTCGGCGTCGTGACCGGCCGGGTCTCCACCAGCGTGGCGGTGCTCATGAGTGGTGCCCTTCCAGAGCGTGCGAGACCTCGCCGGTCAGCGCCGCGAACTCGGGCGTGTAGCGCAGTTCGGGCGAGCGCGGATGCGGGAACGGCACCGGGATCTCGGCCGCGATCCGGCCCGGGCGTCCGGTCATCACCACGACCCGGGTCGAGAGGTAGACGGCCTCGCTGACCGAGTGCGTGATGAACAGCCCGGCGAAGCCACGCAGCTCGAACAGCCGCTGCAGTTCGGTCTGCATCCCGAGGCGGGTGATCTCGTCCAGCGCGCCGAACGGCTCGTCGAACAACGCCAGCTGCGGGTCCGCGACCAGCGCGCGGGCCAGCGACACCCGCATCCGCATCCCGCCGGACAGCTGCCGCGGGAGGGACTTCGCGAAGTCGGCCAGGCCGACGAGGGCCAGGGCCTCAGCGGCCTGCTCGGTCCGTTCCTTCTTGGGGACGCCTTTCAGCCGGCCGACGAGCGCGACGTTGCCGAGCGCCGACCGCCAGGGCAGCAGCGTCGGATCCTGGAACACGAAGCTCGTGGTGTCGGCGGTGACGTCGACCGTGCCGTCGGTCGCCCGGTCGAGCCCGGCCGCGAGCCGCAGCAGCGTGCTCTTGCCGCAGCCCGAGGGCCCGACGACGGCCACGAACTCCCCCGGCCGGACCGACAGATCGACGTTGCGCAGCGCGGTGACGCCGGTGGCGAAGACCTTGCTGACGTCCCGGAAGTCCAGGGCTGACATCACACCTCCTGGGGCTCGCGGGTGAGCGCGGTGGCCCGCTCGACGCGGGTGCTGGCCAGCACCGTGCCGCCGCGCAGCACGACCCGGGCGTCGCCCGGCCCGGCCACGATCGAGGTGAGGCTCTGCGCCGGGACCAGGACCAGGTCGGCGACCGAATCGGCGTCGGGCAGGCCCAGAACCCGGCGGACCCCGCCGGTGACCGCCTCCAGGGCTTCCCCCGGATGCACGTGCGCGGCCGCCACCAGCAGCGACGCGGTCTCCAGCGGATCGCCGCGCCCGACCGCGTTGAACGGGTCACGCAGGTTGTCGCCCCCGGCCGCGACCTCGATCCCGGCCTCGAGCATGGCCCGGACCGGTGCGATCGCCCGCGGTACCGAGTGCCGGCGGTCGCGCCCCTGGAGGAACAGGTTGGTCTGCGGCAGCACGACGATGCCGATCCCCGCCTCGGCGACCTTGTCGAGCGTCGTCGCCAGGCGCTCCGGCGGCAGCAGCGAGAGCCGGACGCAGTGGCTGGCCGTGACCCGCTGCTCCAGCCCGCGGGCCAGCACCTGGCGGGCGAGATCCTCCAGGTCGAGCCCGTGCAGGTCGAGCGCCTCGTCGGTGTGCAGGTCGACCGGTAGTCCGGACCGCTCGGCGACGTCGAGCAGCCGGGCGGTCTCGGCGGCCGGATCGTCGGCCAGGTGCGGGACGCCGCCGATCCCGTCGACGCCCTCGGCGACCGCGGCCTCGATCACCGGGAGCGGGGTGGCGGGCGAGATCAGCGGGATCACCTGCACGGTCATCCGGTCGGCGACCTCGTCCCGGAGTTCGAGCACCGCGCGCAGGCAGCGGAGCGCGTCGCCGTCCGGGGGGACGTCCACGTGGGTCCGGATCGCCGTGACGCCGGCCGCCGCGTACTGCGCCAGCGCCCGCTCGGCCCGTTCCCGGACGTCCGGCCCGTTGATGTCCGGGAGCATCCGGTGCCACTGGTCGACGGCGTCGAGCAGGCTGTTGAGCCGGCTGGAGCCGCGGTCGACGGTGAGCGCCTTGTCGAGGTGGGCGTGCGGTTCGCCCAGGGCCGGTAAGACGAGCCACCCGGTGGCGTCGACGACCGCGCCGGGCATCTCCGGTTCGGCGTCCGCGGCCGCGGCGGCCCGGCCGTCGACGATCTGCAGGTCGACGGTCTCCCCGGCCAGGGTCCGGACGTCGCGGAGCAGCGCGACGGGCTCGCCGGGGCGGAGTGCGGAGGGATCGAGCACGGCAACTCCCCTGCGAGAATGTTGACCGGGTGAACATCGGCGAGGCTAAGCACCGAATGTTTCAACGCGTGCACGACGAGATTTCCGGGGGGACCCATGCGCCAGGCGAGCCCGCAGGCCCGCGCCGTCGGTGAGGTGATCCGCCGTCGGCGGCGCTCTCTCGGGCTGACGTTGGTGCAGGTCGCCGCGGTGACGGGGCTGTCCCACCCGTTCCTGAGCCAGCTCGAGCGCGGGCGGACGCGGGGCAGCATGCGGTCGCTGTTCCTGGTGGCCGAGGCGCTGCACACGTCCCAGCAGGCACTGTTGGCCGAGGCGACACCGGACGTCGAACTACCGGTGGACGACGACGGGGGCTCGGCCCGGTTGCTGGCCGAGGTGCCGGGGCAGTTCGCGCTGACCGAGTTCCGGTTGCTGCCCCGGGAGTTCGGCCAGTTCTTCCGGCACGAGCACGCGGAGATGCTGTACGTGGCGGCGGGCGTGGTGGAGGTGGAGTTGCCGGCCGGGCGATCGGTGTTGCGGGCCCGGGACGTCCTGGAGTGGGGCGGTGGGGTGCCGCATCGGTGGCGGGGGGCCGGGCCCGGGGAGTCTGTGGTGCTGGTGACTCATACTTTTGGGCGTATTGTGGGGTAAATGCCGTTTATCGGGGGTTGGCATGTCGTACGACGAGTTCCACTTCCCAGCGCGCCCGTCGTTCTTCGATCGGGCCGAGCCGCCGGTGCCGGTCGAGGCCGAACTGGTGCCGGCGGCCCCGGCCCGCCCGGCGGTCTACCACGCTCAGAGCACCCGCCTCGACCGCCCACGCCCCGCTCCCCCGATGCCGGCCCCAGCTCCGGCCCGCCCGGCCCGGGCCTACCCGGCTCCGGCCCGGCCGGTGGCCGCGCGTCCGGCGTCGGCCTGGCCTCAGCCCGCGTCGGCCCGGCCGGTCGAGGCCGCGGACGCGCCGACGGCCGCGTGGCGGCCGGTCGGGGGTGAGCCGACCTACGTGCCGGTACCGGTCGTCGTGCCGATCCTGGTGATGCCGGTCAGCATCCGGGTCAGCGTCGAGTTCCGCTGGTTCTAACCGGCCGCGCGGTAGGCGTCGCCCATCGGCGTCTTCGACCCGTCCTCGTTGTACAGCGTCGTCCCGGCCTGGCCGCCCTCCTTGGGCGGCGAGAACTTGAACCACGAGTACCGCTCGACGAACGACAACCCGTCCATCATCGCCGTCGACGCCTTCACGAACGCCACCTGCTCCTCCGGCGACGCCACCTCCGCGCCGTTCGAGAAGTTGATCAGCGCGTACTCGGTGAGCCAGATCGGCTTGTGCCAGCGGTCCCACGTCCGCTGCAGGTACCGCTTCAGCTGCTCGACCGCGTTCGACGTGTCGAAGTCGCCGCCGTACCAGTGCAGCGCGATGAAGTCGACGCGGTACCCGCGGCTCTTCGCGCCCTGCATGAACTGGTCGAACCAGCTCCCGTCGTCGGCCGCCCCGAACGCCGGAGCCGGCGAGCCCAGCCGCATCCCGGTCGCCTGCAGCTTCGGCCAGAGGTCGAGCGCGGCCGACGGCGACAGGTTCGACTGGCTCTCGAAGTCCGGCTCGTTGAACCCGAGCAGCGTGTCGCCGCGCCCCTTCACGGCGGCCAGCGTCTCGTCGTTCGCCAGCTTGGCGCCCCAGATCATCGGCACGAACTGGACGCCGGCCGGCGCGGCGATGCCCTGCGGGGACGCGTCCCAGTCGTAGTACCAGGTCACACCGGAGTCGGCGAGCGAGGACCGGACCGCGCCGAACGGGTTCAGCGCGGCGCCCTTCTTGCTCGACACCGACCGGTGCGTTCCGCGCGACGACGACGCGCGCGGCGACGGGCTCTTGCCGGTGCCCGACTGCGCCGGCCCGATCGAGACCCGCGGCTGCGCCGACGACGTTCCGGACGGCCGCACCGGCACGCCGTTCGCGTCGACGACCGCCGCCACGTCACGGTCGGGGCCCGACGCGAGCGCCCACCCGCCCACGCTGAGCGCCACCACAGCGAACCCGGCGCACACCGCGAGAATCAGGCGGGCGTGACGCGGGGGCGGGCGCCGGTGCGAGGGTCTGTGTGAGGGCGACACCCTACTAGTCTCCGTTACCGGCGTGCACGCGGGTCACGCGGCCCCCACAACTATCAGCCCGCATCGCGGTAGGCGTCCCCCATCGGCGTGGTCGAGCCGTCGTCGTTGTAGAGCGTCGTCCCGGCCTGGCCGCCCTTCTTGGGCGGCGAGAACTTGAACCACGAGTACCGCTCGACGAACGACAGCCCGTCCAGCATCTCGGTCGACGCCTTCACGAACGCGACCTGCTGGTCTTCCGACGCGACGTCGGCCCCGCCGTTGGCGAAGTTGATCAGCGCGTACTCGGTGAGCCAGATCGGCTTCTGGTACTTGTCGTAGACCGCCTGCAGGTACTCCTTGAGGCCCGCGACCGCTTCCTCGGTCTCGAAGTTTCCGCCGTACCAGTGCAGCGCGATGAAGTCGATCTTGTACCCGCGCTCCTCCGCGCCCTTCATGAACTCGTCGAACCAGCTGCCGTCGTCGGCCGCGCCGTTCGCCGGGGCCGGGCTGCCCAGCCGCATGCCGGTCGCCTCCAGCTTGGGCCACAGCTCGAGCGCCTCGTCCGGCGTCATGTTCGACTGGCTCTCGAAGTCGGGCTCGTTGAACCCGAGCAGCGTGTTGCCCTCTTTCTTCACCGCGGCGAGCGTCTTGGGGTCGTTCGCCGCCTTGTCGCCCCAGATCATCGGCACGTACTGCACGCCGGACGGTGCCTTGATCCCCTGCGGGGATCCGTCCCAGTCGTAGTACCAGCTCACGCCGGAGTCCTTCAGCGCCTCGGTCACCGGCCCGAACGGGTTGAGCGCGGCCCCCTTCTTCGTGTTCAGCTGGGCCGCGGCCGTCGGAGCCGAGCTCGCGCCGGGTTTCGCCCCGTCCGAGTCGTCGTCGGAGCCGGACGCGACGATCCACCCCCCGATGCTGAGGGCGGCGACCGCGACGACGGCACACACCACGATGATCAGGACATTGGGGCGTCCCGGACGCCGATGAGAGGGTGGCACACGGCTATTCTCCGGTACCGCGTCTACCACCGTCACCCGGGCCAGTCAGGAATAAGGTTCCGCACACAGAGCTGTTACGTGAGCTCGGCCAGCGGCACCGACGGATCGGTCAACCGGGCCTTCTCGACGCTCGCCCGTCCGTTCACCAGCTTCCAGATCGCGTCGCCGTCGTCCCACGCGTTCGCGTTCAGCACCGCCTGCACCGCGCCGTCGACCAGCCAGAACGCGTACCACGACCCGGCCGGGTCGGCCCCGCGCACGACGACCTCGGCCGACGCCCCCGGCTCCACCCAGCCCCGGTACTCGAACCCGAGCTCGTACTGGTCGGAGAAGAAGTACGGCGCCCGCGTGTAGGGCTCGGACGAGCCGGTCAGCGCCTTTCCGAGGTACTGGCCGTGCTTCGCGGCCACGTCCCAGTGCTCGACCCGCACCGGCTTCCCGTACCGCGGATGGTCGACCGCGGCGATGTCCCCGGCCGCCCAGATGTGCGGGTCCGACGTCCGCAGCGTCGACGACACCGCGACTCCCCCGGCCGCCTCGGCCAGGCCCGCGGCCCGGGCCAGGTCCAGCCGCGGGGCGACGCCGACCGCCTGGACGACCAGCGACGCCTCCACCACCCGATCCGCCAGCACGACCCCGTCCGCGGTCACCTCCCGCACGTCCGCGCCCAGCGTGACGGCGACGCCCTGGGCGCGGTGCAGGTCGAGCAACCGGGCGCTCACCTCGTCCGAGCCCAGGATCGAGAGCAGCCCGGGCGCCTTCTCGACGATCTCGACGTCGCAGCCGTGCCGGCGCAGCGACGCGCCGACCTCGCACCCGATCCAGCTGCCGCCGATGATCGCCACCCGCCCGCCGGCCTCGGCCGCGCGCCGGATCGCCAGCGAGTCGTCGAGCGTCCGGAGCGTGTGCGCGCGGTCGGACCCCGGGATCGACAGCCGGCGCGGCTCGGAACCGGTCGCCAGCACCAGCGACTCGTAGCCCAGCACGTCGCCGTCGTCGAGCGTCACGGTCCGCGCGGCCGCGTCGATACCGGTCGCGCGCCGGCCGGACCGGAACGTGATGTCCTGGGCGGCCCAGGCGGAAGCGTCGCCGTCGGCCAGCACCCAGTCGGGCTGGTCGCGTTCGCCCTGCATGACCTGCTTGGAGAGCGGCGGCCGCTCGTACGGGGCTTCCTTCTCGTCGCCGACCAGCGTGACCGGCCCGTCGTAGCCGTTCTCCCGCAGCGCGAGCGCGGCGCTGCCGCCCGCCAGGCTCGCCCCGATGATGAGCACTCCCCGACCCGCCATGACGCCACCTCTCTCGACGACCGCTGTGACCCACCCTGCCACTACCCGGACAAGGGGTCCCGCGGCTCGCCCCGTCGATACACACTGGAGGTGAGCGATGACTATCCGTGGGGGCGACATGAGTTTCGGGCAGCCGCGCCGATTTCCCCGTCCGGAGCGGCGGGCACCGTGGGGGCTGATCATCGTCATGGCGATCGTCCTCACGGTCTGCTGCTTCGTCGGGCTGCTGTTCGCGACCGTGCAGCGCATCGGCGGCGACGACGACCCGTCGTCACCGGCGTCGGCCGCCGCGGCGCCGTCGGGCTCGGCGGCGCGCGGTCCGGTCTCCGTCCCGACCCTCGTCGGTAAGCGCCTTCCGGACGCCGAGCAGCGGCTGACGTCCGTCGGTCTGGACGCGCACGTGGTGGACGCGACGGGCCGGAACCGGGTCGTCCTCTCGCGCGAGAACTGGATCGTGCGGTCGCAGGACCCGGCGGCCGGGCGGAAGGTCGCGGCCGGATCGAAGATCACGCTGCGGGTCAGCAAGCCCACCGACGTCGCGTCCACCCAGGCCCCGGTCGACGGCGTGATCCCGGACGTCGTCTGCCGTGACCTGCAGGCGGCCCAGGACGCGATGCAGGCGGCCGGGTTCTTCGTGCTCGACTCGGTGGACGGTACCGGGAAGGGGCGGCGGCAGCTGGTCGATCGCAACTGGGTAGTGACCGGGCAGTCGGTGGCCGCGGGTACCCGACCGGTGCGCTCGACCCGCGTGCTGCTCACCGTCGTCAAGATCAGCGAGTCCACCGACCGTTGCGGCACCAGCTAGGACGTCCCCGCCCATGACGCGGCCACCCACCGCGCGTCCGCCGCGACCGGATCCGGTGGCCGGTCCGACCGGGCCCGGTCCGGACCGGCGCGCCGCAGCGGCGGACGGCGTCCGCTCGCGCAGCGGGCTGGTCCTGACCGGCCCACCGCACGCCCCCCGCGACCGCCGCCCCGAACCCCCGACCGGACCCGTGGCCGGTCCCGATCGGGCCTGTCCGGACGGGCGCGCCGCAGCGGCGGCTGGCGTCCGCTCGCGCAGCGGGCTGGTCCTGACCGGCCCACCGCGCGGCCCCCGCGACCGCGACCCCGGGCCCCCGACCGGATCCGACGGCCGATCCGATCGGGCCCGGTCCGGACCAGCGCGCCGAGGCGGCGGCCGGCGGCCGTTGCGGCACCGGCTAGCTCGTCCCCGCCACGACGCGGCCGCCCACCGCGTGTCCGCCGCGACCGCGACCCCGGCCCCCCAACCGGAACCCGTGGCCGATCCGATCGAGCCCGGTCCGCACCGGCGCGCCGCAGCGGCGGCCGGCGTCCGCTCGCGCGGCGGGTGATCGCCGGACGCGGCGGGGCACCCGTGGTCCTCGACCTCACCCTTCTCACCGGTCAGGTCAATCTCCCCGTTGGCCGGAACCCTGCATCCGCGTCGGCGACCCGGGCGCCGGCCGACGGGGTCGGCCACCGTGTGCGGCGCGGCCGGGCCGGGTCGGCGGGCGGCCGCCGTCGTCGGCTCCGTCTGGTCGTGCGAGTCTCAGGCGCCGGAGAGGGCTAGGGCTATCACCTGGGTCTGTTGGATCCAGTTGAAGTTGTCGTCGGTGACCAGCACCACCGACTTGCGGCCGTCAGGCAGATCGGGGCCCAGCGTCACGCCCTCAACGTTGTCGACGTGGCCGCGGGTGTCGTCGAGGTCGAGCAGCAGGGTCTTGCGCATCGGGACCGCTCCCCCGAGCGAGCGGGACAGCACGTTCGTGGCGCCGTTGGCGTCGGCCAGGTAGATCCGGACCTTGATCCGGAAGCGGTCGGGCACCGCGGCCCGCTCGATCGTCAGAAAACGCCCGCCACCCAGCGCGACCAGGTCGGACAGCCCGTTGGTGGCGCTCCGGTCGGCCTCGCGAGGCGCCAGGAACAGCGGCTCGAGCGGGTACGCGTACTGGGCGTCGGGGGCGTCCCCGGTGTACCGGGTCACGCGGGTGAGCGCCCCGGCCCGCGCGGTGGGGTTCGGGCCGTCCTGCAGCAGCGGGTCCTCCATGGCCACGTAGAGCTGGCGCCCGTCCGGCGTGAACGTCACCCCCTCCAGCGCCTGGTTGCGCCGCGGACCCCGACCCGGCGCGATGCGCAGCGACTTCGGGATCGGCAGCTCCCGGACCCGAGCACCGCCCGGGGTGGCCACCCGCACGGCCGGGTTCGCGAGAACGTCGGATCGCTCCCCCTCGTCCACCCAGTAGAGGTTGCCCGAGCGGGGGTCGACCGCGATCCCCTCGGGATCGGGAGGCGCGTAGCCGTAGCTCAACGGCGGGTAGACCGAACCGTCCCGGCGGAGCAGCGGCTTCGTTCCGGTCAGGCGGGCGCGGACCGACCCGGTCGGACCGATCGTGATCGCGGCCGTGTAGAAGCGGGCCGGGCTCCGTTCGGACCGGTCGTCGCTGATCACGTAGTAGCGGTCGTGCTCGCGGTCGAAGCTGATGCCGGAGAGACCGCCGACGGCCGTGCCCTGGAAGTCCGACGAGCGGGGGATCGTGGTGGACCCGAGATATTCGAGCTCGAGCCGGGCGGCGGCCGGCGTGCTCGGGGCGGCCGACGGCGCCCGGTCGTCCGGGTCGGCCCGGTCGGCATCGCTGCGGCACGCGGCCGTTGCGAGCAGCCCCGCCAGGGCGAGGGCCGCCGCCAGTCCCGCCCGGATCCGCACCCCTGCCAGCCTACGAAGAACCGGCAAGTGGGGTGCAACCGGGACCGGAACGTCGGCGTGTCGTGTGTGTACGGACGACCGGATGAGACGGGGACACCGACCATGGGCTCAGTACGACGAACGCACCTGCTCGCGGGGGCCGCGGTGGCGGCGGCGCTGATAGCACTGCCGGCCGCGGTCGCGTTGGCGACCGTTGGCGACGACGACGCCGAGGCGGTGATCCGCGTCCAGCCGATCACCGACGCGACCGGCTCACCCGCCGCGGCGACCGGCTCGACGTCGAAGAAGCCGTTCTTCTGGGCCGGCGCCACCCTCGACCTGCCCTGGACCGACGCGCCGTTCCTCAGCGACGGCGGCAGTTGCCCGGGCGGCCGGATCACGTTCATCCCGAACACCGACCCGGCCAACCCCGGCCGCGGCGACGCCAGCCGTCCGGGCTACGAGTACCACCTCGGGGTCGCGGCCACCGCGGACGTCACCCGCGACGGGCGGCCCGACGACCTGATCAGGCTGTCGTGCGACCCGGCCGACCGGATCGAGGGCGGCTGGACGTTCTGGTACCTCTACAGCGTCGTCGACGGGAAGCCGGTGCTGCGCGACTTCGTCACGTCGGCCGAAGCCAAGGCCAACGCGACCTGGAACGTCGCCTCGATCGGCGCGCGGCGCGGCGCGATCGACACCGAGATGACCGCCGACGGGGCGCCGGGCCTGCAGAAGCGGGTGTTCCGCTGGACCGGCCGCGAACTGGTGCCGGACAAGCCGCTGGCCGGTCACCCGGAGGCCGACACCGCCCCGCGGTAATTCCCTACTCCGTCGGTAGGCATTCCCGGAGGACCCGGACTACAGTCGAGTCACCGGTACCTCACCGAGGGAGCAGCGATGACCGCCGTCCACGAAACCTCGACTTTCCGGCAGGACTGGGACACGTGGTACGCCGAGCACCAGCGCGTGCTCGGCGACCCGCACGGCTTCCTGGCCATCACCAACCTGCACTGGCTGGACGAGAATCCGCAGCGGTTCCCGGACGCGCCCGGCGAGTGGTCCACCGGCCCGGACGGCGTCGTCGTCGACCTCGCGCCGGGCGAGGAACTCGTCGTCGACGGGACGGCGGTCACCGGACGGCACTCGTTCGGCGTCATCCCGGAGCGGGGCAGCCTCTACCCCGAGGCCGGGGACGCGGTGATCGAGGTCGCGAAACGCGGCGGGCACGACATCGTGCGGCCGCGCCACCCGGAGAACCCGCTTCGCGAGCAGTTCACCGGGACGCCGGCCTACGAGCCCGACCCGCGTTGGGTCGCGACCGGCCGGTACGTCGCGTTCGACGAGCCGCGACCGACGACGGTGGGCGCGGCGGTCGAGGGGCTGCAGCACGTGTACGACGCGCCGGGCGAGCTCCGCTTCACGCTCGACGGCACCGACTACACGCTGACCGCGTTCAACGGCCACCGCCCGGGCACGCTCTCGGTCCTGTTCACCGACGCGACGTCGGGCGTGACGACGTACGCGGCGAACCGGTCGCTGCAGGTCGACGCCCCGGACGAGGACGGCACGGTGACCATCGACTTCAACCGGGCCGCGAACCTGCCCTGCGCGTACACCGACCTGGCGACCTGCCCGCTCCCCCCGGCCGAGAACCGCCTCCCGATCGCGATCGAGGCCGGCGAGAAGATCCCTACCGAAAGGCTCTGACCCGCCGGGGCGCCGGAATGATCATCGGGGTGCCGGTGGCGGGGTCGTCCATGATCTCGCACGGCACCCCGAACACGTCCTCGATCAGTTCCGGCGTCATCACCGCGGCCGGAGCGCCCTGCCCCACCACCGCCCCCGCCTTCATCACGATCATGTCGGTCGCGTAGCGCGCGGCCTGGTTCAGGTCGTGCAGCACGGCGACGATCGTCCGCCCCTGTTCGTGCAGGTCGGCGCACAGATCGAGCACCTCGAACTGGTGCGCGAGGTCGAGGAACGTCGTCGGCTCGTCGAGCAGCAGGATCTCGGTCTGCTGGGCCAGCGCCAGCGCCAGCCAGACCCGCTGCCGCTGCCCGCCCGACAGCTCGTCGACGTACCGCTCGGCCAGCGCGGTCACCTCGGTGAGCCGCATCGCCTCGGCGACCGCGGCCTCGTCCTCGGACGACCATTGACGCAGCAGCCGCTGGTGCGCGAACCGGCCCCGCGCGACCAGGTCCTCCACCACGATCCCGTTCGGGACGACCGGCGACTGCGGCAGCATCCCCAGCCGCCTCGCGACCTCCTTGGACGGGTACGACGTGATCGCCTTCCCGTCCAGGTACACGGTGCCGGCCCGGGGTTCGAGCACCCGCGCCAGCGCCTTGAGCAGCGTCGACTTGCCGCACGCGTTCGGCCCGACGATCACCGTGAACGACCCGTCCGCGATCTCGACGCCGAGGTCGCGCGCGACCACGTGCTCGTCGTAGGCCAGGGTCAGGTTCTCCGCCGACAACCGCTGTCTCATACGCCTCTCCGCCATTCACGCGCCAGCAACCAGCACAGATACGCCCCACCCGCGGCCGCCGTCACCACGCCGACCGGCAGGTCCCGGTCGGGCAGGATCCGCTGCGCGACCCAGTCCCCGCCGACCATCAGCACCGCGCCCATCGCGGCCGACGGCAGGATGTTCGCGCCCGGGGCCCGGGTCAGCCGGGCGGCGATGTGCGGCGCGGAGAGCGCGACGAACCCGACCGGCCCGGCCGCCGCGGTCGCGACCGCGGCGAGCACCACCGCTCCCCCGGCCAGCACGGCCCGGGCCGGTTCGACCCGGACGCCCTGCACGACCGCCACCTCGTCGCCCAGGTTCAGCATCGCGAGCTGCCGCGACGCGTACACCAGCACCGGCAGCACGACGACGACGCCCAGGCCGACGATGACGACCTCGGTGTACGTCCGCCCGCTGACGCTGCCGATCAGCCAGACCTGGGCGGCGATCGCGTCGGCCAGCCGGGCCCGCAGGATCAGGAACGTGTTCAGCGCGTCGAGCAGCGCGGAGACGCCGATCCCCATCAGCACCAGCCGGAACGGCTGCACGCCCCGCCGGAACGCCAGCAGGTACACGAGCACCGACGTGGCGACGCACCCGGCGATCGCGCCGGCGCTCACCCCGAATCCACTGCCGCCGAGCAGCAGGATCACCAGCAGCGCCCCGGTCGACGACCCGACGGTCAGCCCGACGAAGTCCGGGCTGCCGAGCGGGTTGCGGGTCAGGCTCTGGAACACGGCCCCGGACGCCCCCAGCGCGATCCCGACGAGCAGCGCGACCGCCACCCGCGGCAGCCGCAGCTCGAGCACGATGACGTTCGTCGCCGCGTCGCCCGCCCCGACCAGCGCGCGGAGCACGTCGGGCACCGGGATCGGGAAGTCGCCCGAGGTCAGCGTGAACACCGAGACGGTCAGGGCCAGCAGCGCCAGCACCGCCCCGACGATCACCGGCCGCACCCGCAGCCGCAGCGAGAAGCCGCCCCGCCGGATCGTCACGCGGTGGATCGTCGTCATAGCTGCCCGATCCGACGGCGGCGGCACAGCAGCAGGAACACCGGCGCCCCGACGAACGCCGTCACCACGCCCACCTGCAGCTCGGACGGCGGCGCGGCCACACGTCCGACGATGTCGGAGAGCAGCAACAGCGACGGTCCGATGAGGACCGAGTAGCCCAGCACCCAGCGGTGGTCGGCTCCGACCAGCAGCCGGGCCACGTACGGGACGGCCAGCCCGAGGAACCAGATCGGACCGGTGGCCGCGGTCGCGGCCCCACAGAGCAGCGTGATCGCGCCGAGCCCCAACGCCCGGATCCGGGCCGGCGAAGCCCCGACCGCGGTCGCCGCCTCGTCGCCCAGGCTCAGCGCGTTCAGCCGGCCCCCGAGGAGCAGCGCCCAGACCACGCCGACGACCAGGAACGGCGCGACCCGCACCAGCGTGGCGTGGTCGCGGTCGGCCAGCGACCCGACGTCCCAGTAGCGGTAGCGGTCGAAGACCTCGGGCAGCGTCACCAGCACCGCCCAGACGAACGCGCCGAGCACCGACGTCAGCGCGATGCCGGCCAGGATCTGCCGCTCCGGCGTCGGCGAGCGTCCGGTGCCGCCGAGCGCGAAGACGGCGACGGACGTCAGCGCCGCTCCGGCGAACGAGAACCAGATGTAGCCGCTCAGCGACGAGATGCCGAGGAACGCGATCGCGACGACGACCGCGGTCGCCGCGCCCAGGTTGACGCCGAGGATGCCCGGCTCGGCCAGCGGGTTCCGGGTCAGCGCCTGCATCAGCGCACCGGACAGGCCGAGCGCGGCCCCGACCCCGAGGCCCAGCAGCGTCCGCGGAATCCGCAGCGTGTGGATGACGTCGGACGCCACCGAACCGTCCGGATGCCACAGGACCTGCCAGGTCGTCCCGAGCGGAATCGATCGGGTGCCGAGCGCCAGCGACAGCATCGAGACCACGACGAGCCCGGCCGCGGCCGCGGCCAAACCGGCCGTGCGCCGCCGGGTGCGGGCGCGGCCGACGACCGGTGCCACCACGGTTGTGGCCATGACCCCCCTCTCGACAGGTGAGGAAAGGCTAGCCTAAGGTCCTCCCCCAGTAGCCGAACACCTGGGGGAACACCGTGCTTCGAAGGCTCACCGCGGCCACCGCCGCCCTGGTCCTGGCCGTCGGGCTGGCCGCCTGCGGCGGCAACGACGACAGCTCCGAGGCCACGGAGTCCACGTCCGCCGCGTTTCCGGTGACCGTCGAGCACAAATACGGCACGACGACGATCACCGCGGAACCGAAGCGGATCGTCGTCGTCGGACTGGTGGAGCAGGACGCCCTGCTCTCGCTGGGCGTCGTGCCGGTCGCCACCACCGAGTGGTTCGGGAGCCACCCGGGCGCGGTCTTCCCGTGGGCGACCGACGAGCTCGGCGACCGGGCGAAGCCGACCGTCCTGACCAACACCGACGGCCTGCAGTTCGAGAAGATCGCGGCCCAGAAGCCCGACCTGATCCTCGGGGTCTACTCCGGACTGACCAAGGACGACTACGACAAGCTGTCGAAGTTCGCGCCGACGATCGCCCAGCCCGAGGGCGGCATCGACTACGGCGTCAGCTGGCAGGACCTGACCACGACGGTCGCGACCGCGGTCGGGCGCAAGGCCGACGGCGAGAAGGTCGTCGCCGACGTCGAGGCGAAGATCGCCGCGGCCAAGACCGCGAACCCCGCGTTCGCGAAGTCCACCGGCCTGATGGTGACGAACTACGAGGGCTACTACGTCTACGGCTCGCAGGACCCGCGCGGCCGGTTCCTCACCGATCTCGGCTTCGCGCTCCCGCCCGGTCTGGACGCGGTGACCGGCGAGGAGTTCGGGGCCAGCATCAGCCGGGAGCGCACCGACCTGCTCCGGGTGGGCGCGCTGGTCTGGCTGGTGCCGGACACCACCGCCGACGCGGAGAAGATCCAGGCCGACCCGCTGTACGCGAAGCTGAACGTCACCAAGGAAGGCCGGGACATCTACCTGGACGAGGCGAAGGACGTCGGAGCGGCGACGTCGTTCATCTCGGTGCTGAGCCTGCCGTACCTGCTCGACGAGCTGGTTCCGAAGCTGGCCGCCGCGGTCGACGGCGATCCGTCGACGACGGCCTGAGATTCGGCCGGGGCGCTCCGAGCGCCCCGGCCGCTCTCACAGCTCCCGGCGCCGGTCCGCGGCCGCCTCGGCCACCGCGGGCAGCGTCGTGACCGCCTCTTGCACCGCCGCCAGCACGCGGTCCGCGTCCTGGCAGGTCGTCAGGCCGTCGGTCGCGCTGACGGCGTGGTTCAGGTAGCTCACCAGCGCGGTCAGCGCCTGGGATGCGTACGCCGTCCTCACCGGACTGTACGGACCGATGAGCGGCCAGTGCCCGGCGACGACCGAGTAGCCGTCGATGTCTGTTCCGATCTGTTCGTCCACCACGAGGATCCCCAGTTGAATCGAGGTGCGCCCCCGGGCGGTCTGTAACCGTTCAGGCGCTAATAATTCCAAGCTTCTTCGGAGAATCGAACCTCGTCGGCCTGGAGTGCCTCGTCGATCAGGTCGACGCGGTCTTCCAGCGCCATCGGAGGCACGTCGACCAGCTCGTAGACCCGCATGCTCTGGTACACGCTGCGGTGCAGTTCCTCGAAGCGCTCGGCGTCGTCGGGGGTGGTGCACCAGCCGCCGACCGTGGGCTCGATCTTGCCGTCGTGCTGCACGAAGAACACCGCGGGCTGGTAGATCGTGTTGGTGACGACCCGGTTCACCTCGGTGCGCAGCTCCCGGGTGATCGGCAGCCCGCAGTACCGGGCCAGCGTCAGCGTGCAGATCGGCGACTGGTCGAAGACCTGCATCACCGCGCCGTCGGCCGGTAACCGCTGCTGCCGCTCCTGCTGCAGCCGGATCACCGCGTCGAGGAAGCCGGGCTCCCGCCACGGCTCGGCCACGCCGTTCTGCTGCTCACGGGTGAGCACGTCGGTGGCCGCCTCGTCGACGACCGCGTACCCGCGGGCCAGCAGGGCACGGACGATCGCCGTCTTGCCGCTGCCGGGAGCCCCGGTGACGATGTATCGCCGCATGTCTCCCGGCCTACTCGGGGCACGGGAGAAGATCGGGGTGGTTGTCCGCCACACCACTATTCACGCAGCGAATCGCGGTCGACGCAAGACGCTGCGTTAGCGTTGGGGATATGACCGGGCCGCGTGCGGTCGACGAAGTCGTCGCGCTCACCAGCGCGCTGATCGCGATCGACACCACGAACAGCGGCGATCCCCACTCACCCGGCACCGAACGGGCCGCCGCGGAATTCGTCGCCGAACAGCTCACGGACGCAGGGTACCGCCCGATTTACGTCGAGTCCGGGGCGCCCGGCCGCGGCAACGTCGTGGTCCGTCTGCCCGGCCGCGACCCGTCGGCGCTCCTCGTCCACGGCCACCTCGACGTCGTCCCGGCCGACCCGGCCGAGTGGTCGGTGCACCCGTTCTCCGGCGAGGTCCGCGACGGCTACGTCTGGGGACGCGGTGCGGTCGACATGAAGGGAACGGTCGCCACCGCGCTCGCCCTGGCCCGCCAATTCCGACGTGACGGCACGGTCCCGCCGCGCGACCTGATCTTCGCGTTCCTCGCCGACGAGGAGGCCGGTGGGCGGGTCGGCGCGCAGTGGCTCGTCGACCACCGGCCCGACCTCTTCGAGGGTGCGACCGAGGCGATCTCCGAAGTCGGGGGCTATTCGGTGACGCTCGGCGGCCGGCGGGCGTACCTGATCCAGGTGGCCGAGAAGACGTCGTTCTGGCTCCGGCTGGCCGCCCACGGCCAGGCCGGCCACGGTGCGCTGCTGCACGCCGACAACCCGGTCGCCCGCCTGGCCGCGGCGGTGGCCCGCCTGGACGCGCACGAGTTCCCGCTGGAGGTCACCGACCCGATGCGGGCGTTCCTGGATGGGGCGGCGGAGATGCTGGATGTACCGGTCGATGCGGTCGTCGACGCGCTCGGGCCGCTGTCGCGGTTGATCGGGGCCTCGCTGCGGGACACCGCGAACGTCACGATGTTCTCGGCCGGCTACAAGTCGAACGTGGTGCCGTCGGTGGCGCGGGCCGAGGTCGACTGCCGGGTGCTGCCGGGGCGTCTGGAGGCGTTCGCGCGCGAGGTCGTCGAGGTGTTGGGTCCGGGTATCGAGGCGTCGTGGGATCATCTGCCGTCGTGGAGCTCGCCGTTCGACGCGCCGGTGGTCGAGCGGATGGGGGCTGCTCTGGCGTTCGAGGATCCGGGGGCGCGCGTTCTGCCGTATCTGTTGCCGGCCGCTACCGATGGGAAGGCGTTCGCCCGCCTGGGCCTGCGCACCTACGGCTTCGCTCCGCTCCGCCTGCCCGCTGATCTGGATTTTCTCTCCCTGTTCCACGGGGTGGACGAACGAGTGCCGATCGACGCCCTCGAGTTCGGCGTCCGCGTCCTCGAGAGGTTCCTCCTGACCGAGCCGTGACCCCGGCGCGGTCACCGCGGGTCTGCCCGCGGACTGGCCGCCATCACGCCCTCCGGGCTCTCGACCGCACTCTCGGCCGGGCTGGGCGGCCGAGCTGATCCGGGCCGCGGCCGACGCCGGGGGCCGGCGGATGGTGCCCTGGCGAGCCTCGATGCCGAACGCGCGCTGGCCGATGACCCGATCGTCCGAGCCGAGGTCGCACTGTGGGAGCCCGGCCGCTGAGGGTGCGCTCCGGCCGACGACGGGCGGACCCGTCCGTCGCCGGGCCGGCTGCGCGGTCGCCGTGGCTCTCCACCGCGGATGGCCCGCGCGGCATCCTGGCGGGCGCCGGTCCGGGCCGCGATCATGCACTCCGCGTGCGCGGCCGGGCTGGGCCACCGGTCAGCCTCGCGCCGGTGATCCCGATTGGCGGCGCCGTGCTGCGGGCGCTCGGTCGCGAGCCGTACTCCGCGATCGGGGTCGCGCGTCGCGTCAGACGTTGAGGACGTTGCCCAGTTCGGAGGCGACGGTCAGTACGGCGTCGACGTCGTCGGGCGTCGTCCGGAAATTGACGAAGCAGACGCGGAGGCAGACGGCGTCGTCGAGGGCGGCGGGAGCCAGATAGATTCGGCCGTCCTGCTGGATCGCGCGAGCGAGCCGCTCGTTGTGGGCGTTGAGCTGATCGGCGGGAAGGCCGGCCGGGACGTGCCGGAAGCAGACCGTCGAGAGCATCGGCTCATCCAGCAGCTCGAACTGCGGGTGCGCCCGGACCGCAGCGGCGAGCCGGGCCGAATTCGCGAGCGTGCTCTCGATCCAGGCCCGGAACTGCGCTGCCCCGTGCACCCGCATCGAGAGCCACAGCCGCAACGACCGGAACGGCCGCGAGTACTCGAACGTGCGGTCCACCGGGTTCGCGGTGTCCTCCTCGTGGAGCATGTACCGCTCCTCGTGACCGAACGCCGCCCGCAACGCCCCCCGCCGATGCATCAGGATCACGCTGCACGATTTCTGCATCCCGAGCCATTTGTGGGCGTCGATCGTCGCCGAGTCGGCCCGGTCGAGCCCGCTGAACCAGTGCCCGGCGGCGGTCGTGGCGGCCGCGGGCAGTCCGTAGGCGCCGTCGATGTGCAGCCAGACGTTCTCGCGCTCGCAGACGTCGGCAATCGCGTCGAGCGGGTCGACCGCGCCGGTCAGCGTGGTGCCGGCGGTCGCGACGACCGCGACCGGGGTGCAGCCGTCGGCCCGGTCGCGGGCCAGGGCGTCGGCGAGCGCGTCGGCGCGCATCCGGCGCTGCGGGTCGGTGGCGATCCGGCGCAGCGCGCGCCGCCCGAGGCCGGCGGCCTCGACGGCCCGGACGATCGAGTGGTGCGCCTCCTCCGAGCAGTAGACGGTGGCCCGGTGACCGGCGACGCCGTTCTCGCGGCTGCCCGGGAGCGCCTGCTCGCGGGCGGCCAGCAGCGCGGTCAGGTTCGAGACCTGTCCCCCGCTGGTGAAGTGGCCCTCGCCGATCGGGAACCCGACGAACTCGGCGACCCAGCGCACGGCCTGCTGGTCGAGCAGGTCGGCGGCCCCGGCCGCGGTGGCCAGGTTCGTGTCGTAGGCCGCGGCCAGCGCCGACGCCAGCACGCTGGTCTCCAGTCCGCTGGACCCGACGTAGGCCAGGAACAGCGGACGGGACGGCGAGACGCTGGCGTCGAGGATGCGCACGGCGTCGTTCAGCGTCGCCTGCAGATCGCTGGGCCAGGGCGGGAGGCTCGCGCCGAGGCGCTCGAGCAGGCGGGGGTCGGCCTCGGGCTCGACCGGGCGCGGGTGGTCGAACGAGGCCCACGCGGACGCCAGGTGCGCCGAGAGAACCCGCAGCACGCCGTCCCGGTCGGCCAGCCCGTCGGAGACACTCATGCCGGTCAGCGTGCGTTTTCCTGAGTTCGCGCACAAGAGATCGGCGTGCGCTTGAGCAATTTGGCACCTACGTCGCTGTTTCCGCCTCGGATTGCTCAACACGGTAAATCGCTCGCGGGCGGGGTTAGCGTCCGAACGTGACCGATGGCTACTTCGGCGAGGACGTCGCCGCCACCTACGACGACGACTCCCAGTTCCAGGTCGTCGACGCGACCGTGGACGTGCTGGAGTCGCTGGCCGGCACCGGCCGGGCCCTGGAGTTCGCCTCGGGCACCGGTCGGATCGCGGTGCCGCTGGCCGCCCGGGGCGTGCCGGTGCACGGCATCGAACTCTCGCGGGCCATGCACGCCCGCCTGGCCGCGAAGTCGGCCGCGATCCCGGTGACGATCGGGGACATGACGACGTCCCGGGTCGACGGCCGGTTCCGGCTCGTCTTCCTGGTCTTCAACACGATTCTGAACCTGACCACGCAGGCCGCCCAGGTCGCGTGCTTCCGGAACGCGGCTGCGCACTTGGAGCCCGGCGGGACGTTCCTGATCGAGGTCGGTGTGCCCGCGCTGCGGCTGCTCCCGCCCGGCCAGACGACGGTGCCGTTCCTGGACACGCCCGACGTGTTCGGGTTCGACCGGTACGACACGGCGACGCAGGCGATGAGCTCGAATTACGTCGGGGCGGGCGGGTACCGGTCGATTCCTTTCCGGTACGTGTGGCCGGCCGAATTGGACCTGATGGCGGAGCTGGCCGGGCTGCGGCTGCGCGATCGGTGGGGTGGGTGGGACAGGTCGCCGTTCACCCACGAGAGCACGAGGCACGTCTCGGTCTGGGAGAAGCCTTAGCCGACGTCCGCGTGTCCGCCCGGCGGCCGTCGCGGCCGCGTGGCCCTCGTCGGCGCGCTGACCACGACCGTCGTCACCTCTCGGCGCGCTGAACCTCCCCGCCGACGCGGCCAGACGCGGCCCGGCGCGTCCTCTCCGACCTGGCCGCGCCGATCGTCTTCTGCTCGGCCGAGGAGAATTCCACCCCTTCGCCGACCTGGCCGACGAGCTCGAGGGCCTCGGGTTCACGAATATCCACCGCAGCTAGGGCGGTAACGGCTCGGACTCGGCGGGGTCGACCGCGCCCACCGGCTCCTCCTCTCGACCCGCGCGCTACCGGCGGAACGACCAGGCGATCGCCCCCCGAAGCATGCAGATCACCGCGTAGGACACCTACCGCACGCTGTCAGCGGCGTCGATCCAGTCGCTCACCTGTCACGACTACAGCCGGCGCCGGTCGCGTCGATGAACCCACCGAACAAGCCGAGCGGCGCGGCAACCTCGCTACCCAGGCTGGACAGCACCGTCTCCCAAGCCCGGCGAACAGTTACGGGCACTCCATTGCCCGGTTGCCCGGTTCGTTGACAGCCCGATTTCGCCATGTGACCGTGAGTTCTCCGGAAGAACCCGTCTCACCGTCGAGACCGGAGGCTGCCCCCATGACCGACGTCCCGTCGATGGCCGACCTGCTCCGCGGAACACCGTCCAACTGGGGCCGGTGGGGCGACGACGACGAAGTCGGAGCGCTGAACTTCCTGACGCCCGCCGAGGTCATCCGGGGCGCGGCCGAGATCCGCTCCGGCACCGTCTTCACGCTCCAGCGCCTGATCGGCGACCCGAAAGGCGACCCGGTCTGGCCCGGCCGCAAACCGGCCGTGAAGACGATGATCCTCGACGAGTCGAGCTGGGACACGAACAAAGCCCCCGCCTTCCCCGGCGGCCTGCACTACGCCGACGACAAGATCGACGCGTTCCTGCAGGGCTCGACGCAGTACGACGCGCTCGGACACGTCTGGTACGACGGCCAGATCTGGAACGGCTACGACGCCCGCAGCACGGTCGGCGGCCTCGACAAGGCGAGCGTCCAACCGATCGCCGAGCGCGGGGTCGTCGGCCGGGGCGTCCTGCTCGACCTGGCCCGGTTCCGCGGCAAGGACAACCTCGACAAGGCCGAGACGTTCACCCATGAAGACCTCGAAGCGTGCGCCCACAAACAAGGCCACACGATCGAACCCCACGACATCCTGGTCGTCCGCACCAACTTCCTGAAGCTGTTCTTCGAGCAGGGCCCGGCGTTCTACGACGGCTTCTGCGAGCCCGGCCTCACCTACTCCCCCGAGCTCGTGGAGTGGTTCCAGCAGAAGGAGATCCCGAACCTGGTCACCGACACGATCGCCAACGAGGTCACGATCGACCCGGTCTCCGGCACCGCGTTGCCGCTGCACTGCTCGCTGATGCGCAACCTCGGCGTCACGCTGACCGAGATCTGCGACCTCGAGGCCCTGGCCGCGAGCTGCGCCGAGGACCGGCAGTACACGTTCCTCTACGTGGCCGCGCCGCTGAAGGTCGCGAAAGCCAGCGGTTCGCCGGTCAACCCGGTCGCGATCAAATGACGTCCTACGCCGAGCGGCCCTGGCTCGCGCGCTACGGCGTCGGCCGGCCGGCCGACATCACGCCCGAGTTCACGACGATGCTCGATCTCTTCCGCGCCTCGGCGGCGCGCTCCCCCGACGTCGAGCTCATCCGGTATTTCGACGGCGTCCTGACGACGGCGGACGTCGACCGCGCGTCGGACGCCCTGGCGGTCGCGTTGCTCGAACGCGGATTCCGACGCGGGGACCGGCTGGCGCTCTACCTGCAGAACGACCCGGCGTTCGTGATCGGGCTGATCGCGGCCTGGAAGGCCGGCGGGAAGGCCGTCGCGATCAACCCGATGAACAAACACCGGGAACTCACCTACCTGCTCGAAGATTCCGGCGCAACCGCGCTGCTGTGCCTGGACGACCTGTACGCGGACGTCGCACGCCCGGTGATCGCCTCCGGGCAGACCGTCGTGCGGCTGGTGATCACCGCGTCGGCGCTGGACTTCCAGCAGCGGCTCGACCCGCGCCTGTTCGGCAGCGTGCTCAAACCGGTCGTCGAGGACGCCCTCGACCTCACCGACCTGCTCGATCGCCACGCCGGGCAGGTCCCGCCGCCCGTGCACCCGAACCCCGACGAGGTCGCGATCCTCACGTACACCTCGGGGACGACCGGCGTGCCCAAGGGCGCGATGAACACCCACCGGACGATGGCGTTCAACTGCCAGACCTACCGCGACTGGATGGCGCTGACCGGCAACGACAGCGTCCTAGGCGTCGCTCCGCTGTTCCACATCACCGGGCTGGTCGGGCACGTCGGGCTGGCCCTGCTGCTCCCGTGTCCGCTGGTGCTCGCGCACCGCTTCCACCCCGCGGTGGTGCTCGACGCGATCCGCGAGCACCGGCCCACGTTCATGATCGGCGCGATCACCGTCTTCATCGCGCTCGCCGACGTTCCCGACGCCACCCCGGACGACTTCGCGTCGCTGAAAGTCGTCTACTCGGGCGGGGCGCCGATCGCGCCGGCGGTGCGCGACCGGATCAAGGCTCAGACCGGGCTGAACATCCACAACATCTACGGGCTCACCGAGACGAACTCCCCGTCGCACGGCGTGCCGCTGGGCGCCGACGCTCCGGTCGACCCGGCGTCCGGCGCGCTCTCGATCGGCGTACCGGTGTTCAACACGCTGGCCCGGATCGCCGGCGAGGACGGCGAGGACGTCCCGGTCGGCGAGATCGGCGAGATCGCGATCACCGGGCCGCAGGTCGTGCCCGGCTACTGGAACAAGCCCGACGCGACGGCCGAGTCACTGCCCGGCGGCGAGCTGTGCACCGGCGACGTCGGGTTCATGGACGCCGACGGCTGGTTCTACCTGGTCGACCGGAAGAAGGACATGATCAACGCGGCCGGCTACAAGGTGTGGCCGCGCGAGGTCGAGGACGTGCTCTACACCCACCCGGCGGTGCGGGAGGCGGCGGTGGTGGGGGTGCCGGATCCGTACCGGGGCGAGAACGTCGCCGCGTACGTCTCGCTGCTGCCGGGTGCCCGGGTGACGCCGGAGGAGCTGATCGCGTTCTGCCGCGCGAACATGGCCGCGTACAAGTACCCGCGCACGGTCACGCTGGTGGAGGATCTTCCCAAGACCACCACCGGGAAGATTCTCCGCCGCGAGCTGCGCGGACGTTAGTCGACCGCGAACTCGCCCAGCGACGACCACTCGGTGCCGTCCACCGTCGTGTTGACGATGCGCGGGGTGGCCGCCAGGTACTGGGGCAGCTCACGCTGAGCGGTCTTGAAGTGCTCGCCGGTCACGTGGGCGACCCCGGCGTCCTGGTCGCGGAACGCCTCGACGATCACGTACTCGTTCGGGTCGTCCAGGCTGCGCGACCACTCGAACCAGAGGTTGCCCGGCTCGGCCCTGGTCGCCTCGGTGAACGCCTTGGAGAGCTCCGGCCAGGAGTCGGCGAACTCGGGCTTCACCGGGAACTTCGCGGTGATGAAGATCAACGGTCCCCCTACGGAATCAGGATGGCTCGGCCTCGGACGCGACCGTTGTCGAGATCGTCGATCGCGTCCTGGAAGCGGTCAAGCGGGTACTTCGCCGTGTGCAACGTAACCTTCCCGGCCGCGGCCAGCGCCATCAGCGCGGCCAGGTCGTTGTACGACCCGACCAGGTTGCCGATGATGTTGATCTCGCTGGAGATCAGGTCGATCGTCGGAACGTCGACGTTCTCGCCGTAGCCCACCACGTGGTAGTCCCCGGCCCGCCGGGTCATCCGCAGGCCCTCGGACGTGGACCCGCCCTCCCCGACGAAGTCGATGACCTGCTCGGCGCCGTGCCCGCCGGTCAGCGTGAGTACTTCCTCGACGTGGTCGCCGCCGGCCACCACGCCGTGCTGAGCGCCGAGTTCCAGCGCGAGCTTGAGCGCGTCCGGGTTGCGGTCCACGACGATGATCTCGGCCGGCGACAGCGCGGCCATCACCTGGATGCCGATGTGCCCGAGGCCGCCGGCCCCGATGATCACGACCCGATCGCCGGCCCGCAGCCGGCGCGAGGACTTCGCCACCGCGTGGTACGCGGTCAGGCCGGCGTCGGCCAGCGCGGCCACGTCGGACGGCTCCAGCCGGTCGTCGATCTTGACGACGCTGCGCGCCGACGTCTTGAGGTACTCCGCGTACCCGCCGTCGGTGTCGATGCCCGGGAACGCCGAGTTCTCGCAGTGCACGTCGTCGCCGTCGCGGCAGGCCCGGCACAGCCCGCAGGTCACCAGCGGGTGCAGGATGACCTTGTCGCCCTCGGCGACGTTGGTGACCGCGCTGCCCACCGCGGCCACCCAGCCGGCGTTCTCGTGCCCGATCGTGTACGGCAGCCTGACCTGCGACTTCTCGGCCCACTGGCCTTCGAGGATGTGCAGGTCGGTCCGGCACACCCCGGCTCCGCCGATCTTCACGACGACGTCGTGGGGGCCGGTGATCTCCGGCTTGTCGACGTCCTCCAAGCGGAGGTTCTCGTGGTAACCGACGACTCGCACGGCTTTCATCGGGCGATCTCCTCTACGAGTGGCAGCAGTGGACGCTGGTCGCGCTCGGCACCGGGGTACCGCGTCGCCAGCAGACCCCGGCAGAAGTGGGCATTCCCGTCGACCGAGATGCGAACCGACCGGGCCCGTCGCAGGAACATCTCGGCGGCCTCGGGCGCCGGGCGGGTGCCGTCCGGCTCGACCAGCACCGGGGCGTCGTCGGCGAGGGAGAGGCCGAGCGCCGCCCGGCGGCGGCGGAGCGCCGCCGCCTCCGGACCGCGCAGGTCGCCCAGCGTCAGCGCCCACACGTCGGTGTCCGGCGCCACCCGGATCAGCACGGTGATCGCCCGTTCCATGGCGGCGACGTGTCCCTTGCGGACGAACGTGGCCCGCAACTCGTCCAAGGAGTCCTCGGCCTCGTGCCGGAACGTGCCCCGGTACCCGGCCCGGGCGGCCAGCCCCTGGTTGATGAGCTCGGAGTCGTGGTGATCGTCGAGTTCGATCACGACCCGCTCCACGCCCGGCACCGACTCGACCGCTTCGTAGGCGTCCGAGGCCATCAGGAACGCGAAATTCGGCGCGCAGAACGACGTCGGCAAACGCAGGTGCACCTCGACGGCGCTGCCGTCGACCGCGACCGACCGGACGAACCCGAGGTCGGTGATCGGTTCGTCCAGCTCCGGGTCGACGACGGCGCTCAGCGCCGTCCGCACAGCGTCGGCGAGGCCCGTCACGAGGCCGCGCCGGCCAGGTCGGCCGCGCCCGGCTCGCGCGGGCCGGTGGCGGTCTCGTCCGCCTCCGGGAGGCGGAGCTCCTTCGGGACGTCCAGGTCGTAGAGCCGCGCCGCGTTGAGGCCGAGCACCTTCTTCTTCTGCTCGATGGTCAGCGGGCCGTACTCGGTCATATCCGCCGGGATCTGGAAATCGACGTACCGCTCGACCAGCCACCTCGGCGTCCACAGGGCGTAGTCGCTGGAGAACAGGATCCGGTCCTCGCCGACCCAGTAGTTCAGCTCGCCGATGATCTGCGCGAAGTACCGCGGCCGGGTGTGGATGAACGGCATCGCGACGGCCAGGCCGGCGTACACGTTCGGCTCCTGGGTGGCGATCCAGCAGAAGTCCTCGAGCCGCGGCAGCCCGCAGTGCTCGACGATGAAGTTGAGGTCGGTGAAGTCGGTGGCGACGTGGTCGATGTCGGCGACGTCGAACGCGTCCCGGTCCAGCGGCCGGATCGTCGGACCCTTGTGGACGTGGATGTTCGTGATGCCGAGCTCCTGGCAGAGCTCGAAGTACCGGTAGGCCCACGGGTCGGTCAGCTTGTAGCCGCGGGACTCGCCCTGCCACTCGGCCGTGTACAGCTTCACGCCCTTGAGCCCGAAGCGGGCCGCGTCCTCGCGCAGTTGCTTGAGGCCGGTCTCCCCGAACCGCGGGTCGAAGCAGTGGTTGTACGTGAGCTTGCCCGGGTTGGCCTGGGTCAGCGCGAACGCCTCTTCGGTCTGCCCGAAGCCGTTGTTGTAGAACTCGCCGAGGAGCGCGGGCTGGAAGATCGCGTGGTCGGCGTACCCGATCTCGAAGACGTCGTGCATGAGCCGCTCGCCGCCCTGGTAGAGGTACTCCTCGTAGGGCCAGACCTCGGACTCCGGGGACAGGTTGCGGTGGTAGTCGTAGAAGCAGTCGATGAACTGCTTGCCGTGGATGTTGCGCTGGTTCTCCGCTCGCGCGTCCCAGAGCGCGATGTGCGCGTCGACGATGTAGTAGTTCTCGCCGTCCTTGCTGTACATGTCAGCCCTCCGAGCGGGTCGTGTGTCAGCGGTCACGCTCTTGACCGACGACGCTATGAACGGCGTACCGGACCTTCAAGGCGCCTGCTGTCTCACTTTGGGACGCTCGCTGACCTCGCCGAACAGGGCGCCGACGACGGGATCCCCACGTACGCTGGAACGCGGCGCAACGTAGGCGCTACGGAGGTGCCCCGTGGAAGGACGGCTGCGCGCATCGTGGCGTCGCAGCGAGCGCTACGGCGTGTCGCCCGACGAGGTCAGCCCGGTCTACACCGAGTCCGTCGACACCGGCTCCCTGCTCTACGACTGCGCGTTCGAGGTGCTGACCGGCCTGCAGTCGACGATCGCCAACGAGCCGGTCGGGCTGATGGTGGCCGACGCGAACGGGCTGGTGCTGGCCCGGCTGTGCAACGACCCGTCGATCCTGCGGTCGCTCGACCGCGTCCACCTCGCGCCGGGCTTCTCCTACGCCGAGCGCAACGCCGGCACCAACGGCCTCGGGCTCTCGCTGGCCGACCGCGTGCCCACGCTGGTGCGCGCCGGCGAGCACTACTGCACCGAGTTACGCCGGTACACGTGCGCGGCGGTTCCGGTGGTGGATCCGGTCGGTGGCGACCTGGCCGGCAGCATCAACCTGACCACGTGGTCGGAGTCGTCGTCCGAGTTGCTGCTCGCGCTGGCTCAGGCCGCGGCCGGGGCCACGTCGGCGATGATGCTGGTCCGGGCCACCGGCCGGATGGTCCGTCCGGCTCCGCGCGGCGAGGTCTTCTCGGTCACCGGCGGGGCGTCCGAGGGTGCTCCGTGCACGTCCGCCGGCTGGCGCACTGCTCATGCGGACGCTCTGGGAGCTCTCGCCGCCGGCCGGGTGACCGCCGTGGTCGGTGAGCCCGGCGTCGGGAAGGCCACGCTGGCGGCCCAGGCCCGCCGGTCGCTGGCGCCCCGCTCGAGGATCCTGCACGCGCGGGCGCCGGAGGCCGGTGACGTCCCGGCCTGGCTCGAGCTCTGGACGCCCGAGCTGCGCAAGCCCGACACGTTCATCATCGTGTCCGGGTTGCACACGCTGCCGGCCTGGGCCGCGGGCGAGCTGGCCCGCCTGTTCGCCGAGGCGCCCGCCCCGGTGCCGTTCGTGTTCACCACGCCCGACTTCACGTCGCTGCCGGACGAGCTCGCGCTGCTGGTCGACGCGCTGGTGGAGGTCCCGCCGCTGCGCACCCGCCCGGACGACGTCCTGCCGCTGGCCCGGCACGTGGCCCGGTCGGCGCGACGTCGCGAGGTGACGTTCACCCCGCGGGCGGCGGCCGCGCTCACCGCGTACCACTGGCCCGGCAACGCGGCTCAGCTCCGGGAGATCGTCCGCGACGCGGTGATGCGCGCAACGGTCGTCGACCTGCAGCACCTGGGGCCGGAGATACTCGATCGGGGGTCGCGGCCGCTGACCCGGCTGGAGAAGCTCGAGCGGGACGAGATCGTGCGGTGTCTCGTGGAGCCGAATCAGACGATGACGCATGCGGCCGAGGAGCTCGGTATCGGTCGCGCCACGCTGTACCGGAAGATCGCCCACTACAAGATCGCGCTCCCCTGACCGCGAGCCCGATCCCGGCCGGCGGGCCGAAGTGGCGCCAGCTGTGGTGCCGGCTGTGGTGCCGGCGGCGACGCCGGGCGGTCGTCCGCCGCGTTCGCGGCGGGATCGGCCGAAGCGGATCGATTCCTCCGGGTCGCCGTCTCGGCCGCCCCGACGCGTGCCCGTGACCTGCGACTCGCCCCGGCCGGCCGGCCAGCCCCCGGCGTTTCACCGACGCCGACCTACTGACCGCCACGACCGCTCAGGCCCGGCTCCGGTTCCCTCCGGACGACGCCGGCTGCGGCCGATCACCGGCCGCCGGCCCGGCACGTTCCCGCCCTGCCCCGGCACCCCGGCTACCCCAAGCGCCTCCGCGCCGCCGGAGCTCGACGTACCCGTGTCCGGTTCCGGGGCACGGGCCTGCAGCTGGTCCGCACCCCGGCGGGGCCAACGCGAACCGCCCGACCGCTACGGGCCGTGGAGACCGCGTGAGGTCACGCGACGGGTCGATACCCACGATCCATCCGGGGTGCCCGTGGATCGGTAGGCCTCATCGGCCAGATCCTCGCTGATCTCCGGGACCAACGAATGGGTTCGCTGGCCGGCTTCAACCGGCCTCGAAGCGCTGGTCCGCGCGATCGACACCCGCAGGCGTCTGCGGGCGGTCCCCCGCATCCCAAAGCGGGCTCCGACCCTCTGAGGCAGGCGGCAGCCCGGCACCGACTTGCGCCGCCGGCCCGTCGCTGCATACAGTCTCGGCGGAACGGAACAGACCTGTTCCGTAAAAACGCAGGGAGACGACATGGCGGACCACGGCACGATCGCACTCGCCCAGGCGTGGGCCGATCTCTGGAACGGGAACCTGAGCCAGACCCCGAAGATCATCGCCGAGAACTTCGTCTCGCACGCGGCCCCGCTGTTCGGCGGCGCCCCCGGCGACGCCGCCGGCCGGGAGTCGCTCGAGGCCTGGGTCGGCGGCGCCCACCAGGTCTTCTCCGGCCTGACGTTCGAGATCCAGGTCGGCCCGATCGCCGACGGCGACTTCGTCGTCGTCCGCTGGCTCGCCCGCGGCACCTACGCCGGAGCGCTGCCCGGCACGCCGGCCGAGCCGCGCGAGGTCTCGTTCTCCGGCACCGACATCCTGCGGCTCGAGGACGGCCTCATCGCCGAGTACTGGGCCAACGCCGACAGCCTGTGGGTCGCGCAGCAGATCGGCCTGGCCCCCGTAGGGTAGGTCGCCATGGTTCGGCAGAGTGATTCCGGCGTGCGCGGGTCGGCGCGGCTGCGCGACGAACTGACCCGGGCGATCGAGGCCGCCGCCGTCGACGAGTTGGCCGAGAACGGGTACGGACGGTTCTCGATGGCGGCGGTGGCACGGCGGGCCGGCGTCGGCAAGGCCGCGATCTACCGTCGCTGGGCCACGCAGGAGGCGATGCTCATCGACCTGCTGGCCCCGAAGGCGGTGCTGCTGGCGGCCGGGCCGGCGTCCGACACGCTCGCCGGGGACGTGCGGGCGTTCGTCGAGGCGACCCGGCGGGCATTCGCGGTGCCGCGGGTCGCGTCGATCGTGGCCGATCTGTTCGCCGAGGCGCTGCGTAACCCGTCGCTGTTCCGGGTGCTGCACGAGGAGGTCACGGTGCCGCGCCGGGCCGGGGCCGCGGAGATGCTCGCCCGCGCGACGGCCCGCGGCGAGATCCCGTCCGACGTGGATCTCGACGCTGCCCTCGACCTGCTCGCCGGCCCCAGCGTCGTCCGCATGATGACGTCGACCGAACCGCCGTCGGACGCGTGGGTGGACAGCACGGTCGCGATGCTGCTGCGGGCGCTGGGCTACGACGCGCGCAGCGCGTAGACGGCCGCGGCCAGGGTTCCCGCGCAGAGCGCGGCCGCGCTCAGACCCAGAGACCAGTGGACGCCGACGACGGCGCCGAACAACCCGACGGTGATGCCGCTGCCGAACCGGCCGCCCATCGCCGCGGTGCCGTAGACGCCGAGTACCCGGCCGCGGTCCTCGGCCGACGCCCGGAGCTGGACGATCGTCTGCCCGATCGACATCGCGGCCAGGTTCGCGACGCCGCCGACGACCAGCATCAGCAGCGCGAGCGGGTAGTTGCCGGTGGCGGCGAAGATCACGGTCGTGACGCCGTAGACCAACGTGGTCGCGACCGCGGCCCGGACGCTCGGTCTGACCCAGCCGGTCGCCTCCAGCAGGAACCCGCCGAGCACCCCACCCGCGCCGTTCGCGAACAGCAGGACGCCGTACGCGGTGCCCTCGCTGCCCGCGCCGAGGTCACCGGCGAAGATCGGCATCGCCGACTGCAGCGACGCGCCGATGAAGAACGACCCCAGCCCGCCCAGGATGATCATGCTGACCAGCGTGCGGTCGGCCCGGACGTCCTTGAGCACGCGGACCGAGTCGAGCAGCCCCACCCGTTTGCGCTCGACCACGCCGCCGTCGCGGGTGTGGCCGGTGAACTTCGTCCGCAGGAGGAAGACGGTCAGCGGCAGGTAGATCAGCGCGTTGACGAAGATGCCGGGAACCGGCCCGAGGCCGAGCAACAGAGCCGAACCCACCACCGGGCCGAACAGGATCCCGAGACTGCGGAAGGTCGCGTTCAACCGGACCGCGCTCGGCAGCGCGTCGTCGCCGACGAAGTCGTGCAGCATGAGCTGCTCGCCGGGTCCCCACAGCGCGCCGGCCATCCCGTGCAGGACGAGCAGCACGCAGGCTTCCCAGATCCGCAGCGAGTCGGTCAGGAACAGCAGACCCCAGGTGATCGAGACGATCATGAACAGGACCTGGGCGGCCTGGATGACGCGGCGGCAGTCGTACCGGTCGGCGAGCCCGCCGAAATACACCGAGAACAGCAGGAACGGCACCCAGTGGCTGATCACCTCGAACCCGGCCAGCGCGGGCGAGTGGAACTTCTCCCACAGCACCCAGTACGTGATGACGTGCTCGATGTTGTCGGCCATCATCGCGAGGGCCGCGCCGATCAGGTAGATCCGGCAATCGCGGTTCTTGAGTGCGGCGAACCGGGCCGGGGCAGTTGTCACGGGAAACCACACTAAGCTCCGGGGAATGGCCCGGTTCATCGACATCCATCCGGTCAATCCGCAGGCGCGGGCGGTCAGCCAGGTCGTGGCGATGATCCGCGACGGTGCGCTGATCGCGTACCCGACCGACTCCTGCTACGCGCTCGGCTGCCAGATCGGCAACCGGGAGGGGCTCGACCGGATCAAGGCGATCCGCAAGCTCGACGACCGGCACCACTTCACGCTCGTGTGCAGCGACTTCGCCCAGCTCGGTCAGTTCGTGCAGATCGACAACGCGGTGTTCCGGCAGATCAAGGCATCGACGCCGGGGCCGTACACGTTCATCCTGCCGGCCACCCGTGAGGTGCCGAAACGTCTGCTGCACGCGAAGAAGAAGACCGTCGGGGTGCGGATCCCCGAGCACACGGTGACCCAGGCGATCCTCGCCGAGCTCGGTGAACCACTGCTCTCGACGACGCTGACGCTGCCGGGCGAGGACGAGCCGCTGACCCAGGCCTGGGAGATCCAGGAAGCGCTCGACCACCAGATCGACGCGATCGTCGACGCCGGCGAGTGCGGGATGGAGCCGACCACGGTCGTGGACCTGTCCGGCGACGAGCCCGAGATCCTGCGCCGGGGGGCCGGCGACCCGTCACGCTTCGAGTAGGCGCCGGAGGAGTTCGACGAGCTGGGTGCGCTCGGTCTCGTCGAGGGGGGCGAGGACGTCGTCCTGGACGGCGGCGATCTTCTCGTCGAGCTTTCTTAGTCGTTCGTCACCTTTCGGGGTGACCGTGACGACGTTGCGTCGCTTGTCGGCCGGGTCGGGGGCCCGTTTCACGTAGCCGTCGGCTTCGAGCTCGTTCAGCGCGGCGACGACGTCGCTGAGGTGGATGCCGCTGCGGCGTCCGAGTTCGGCCTGACTGGACGGTCCGGCCTCGGCGAGCGTGCCCAGCAGCCGGTAGTGGTAGCCACGGGCGCCCTCGGCCGCGAACCCGTCGGCCACCAGGCGCCCGGCCCGGAGCGCGGCCTGCGACAGCAGCCAGCTCGGCAGCGCGGGAAGTCGGGAGAACGCCGGCTCTTGCATGGACCCACCCTAGTAGGTCTATCGTTAGGGACACTAACGTTAGGGAGGCTAACGATGATCGAGCCGTTTCGGATCGACGTTCCGTCGTCGGAGCTCGACGACCTGTGGGCCCGGCTGGACGCGGCCCGCTGGCCGGACGAGTTGCCCGACGCGGGCCGGGACTACGGTTTTCCGCTGGGCGAGCTGCAAGCGCTGGCGTCGTACTGGCGGTCGGGGTACGACTGGCGTTCGGCCGAGGCCGAGCTCAACTCGTACCCGGGCTTCCGGACGGAGATCGACGGGGCGCTGATCCACTTCCTGCACGTCCGGTCCCCGCGCGCCGATGCGTTGCCGCTGCTGCTCACCCACGGGTGGCCGGGGTCGATCGTCGAGTTCCTCGACGTGCTGGGGCCGCTGTCCGAGGACTTCCACCTGGTCGTTCCGTCTCTGCCCGGGTTCGGGTTCTCCGGCCCGACGCGTGAACGCGGCTGGAACGCCGGACGGGTGGGGGCCGCGTGGGTCGCGCTGATGGATCGCCTCGGTTATTCGCGGTACGGGGCCCACGGTGGTGACTGGGGGTCGGCCGTTTCCCGGATCGTCGGGAATCTGGCCGCTGACCGCGTGGTGGGCGTCCACCTGAACTACCTGCCGACACCACCGGTCGAGGGGTCGTTCTCGGCCGAGGATCGGGCGCGGTTCGCGCAGGCGCGGGCCTACCTGGCGAACCAGCCGGGGGTGCGGGTGCTGCAGTCGCAGACCCCGCAGACGATCGCCTACGCGCTGACCGACTCCCCGATCGGGCAGCTGGCCTGGATCGCCGAGCGGTTCGCCGAGTGGAGCGACCCGGCGACGCCGGTCGGCGTCGACCGGCAGCTCACCGACGTGATGCTGTACTGGCTGACCCGGACGGCCGGCTCGGCGGCGCGGCTGCACCGGGAGACCGGCCTCGGCCCGCTCCCGTGCCCGGTGCCGATGGGGGTCGCGGTGTTCGCACACGACATCACGCGGTCGGTCCGGTCGGTCGCCGAGCGGACCTACGACATCCGCCGCTGGAGCGAGTTCGACCGCGGCGGCCACTTCGCCGCCCTCGAGGTCCCGGACCTGCTGGTGGACGACATCCGCGCGTTCTTCGGGGGCTGAGCGTCAGCTCCGGAGGATGTTCGCCAGGGCGTGGGACGCCGTCGCGCCACCGTCCACGACGAACTCACTGCCCGTGCAGTACGAGCTCTCGTCCGAGGCCAGGAACAGCACCATGTTCGCGATGTCGTCCGCCGACGCGACCCGCCCCAGCGCCACCTTCTTGCCGATCGGCTCGGTCGGCACCGGCATGCCGCCGAGCGCGTTCGACACCATCGGGGTGTCGACCGCGCCCGGGTGCACCGAATTCACCCGGATCCCGAACGAGCCCAGTTCCATCGCCGCGACCTTCGTCATCCCGCGGATCGCGAACTTGCTGGACGCGTACGCGATCAGCAGCGGCATCCCGCCGAGCCCCTCGATCGACGAGACGTTGACGATCGAGCCGCCGCCCTCGCGCATCAGCGGGATCGCGGTGCGCATCCCGAGGAACGTGCCGAACTGGTTGACCCGGATCACCCGCTCGTAGTCCGCCAGCGTCGTGTCGGCCAGCGCCGAGAAGTGCAGCATCCCGGCGTTGTTCACCAGCACGTCCAGCCGGCCGAACCGCTCCCGCAGCATGCCCGCCGCGCGGCCCCAGTCCTCTTCGGACGAGACGTCGAGCGAGAGGTAGAGCGCACCGAGCGACTCGGCCAGCTTCCCGCCGCCCTCGTCGAGAACGTCGGTCAGGACGACCGACGCCCCCTCGGCGACGAACCGCCGCGCCGCCGCCGCACCCTGGCCCCGGGCCGCCCCGGTGATCAGCGCGATCTTGCCTGCCAGCCGCCCCATCGTCATCCTCCCGTCACCGGGGACGCGCCCCGGTCCGCTGCCGGCTCAGCCCTGCGCTGGACCGCCGAGATCGCGCGCCCGGTGAAGACGTCATCGGGGCCGTGCGACGCGAAGTACTCCCCCAGCGACTCCGCGAGCTCGCCGTCCGCCCACGACGCCCCGGCCGCGTCGAACTGCGCCTCCACCGACGGCGGCGCGAGCACCGCCACCATCCCGCCGTGCACGAAGAACACCTGCCCGTTCACCGACGACGACGCCGGCGCGGCCAGGTACACCACCAGCGGCGTGATGTGCGAAACGTCCAGCGGGTCGACCCCGGAGGTCGGCGCCGGCCCGTACACCGGCGACGTCATCGCGGTGCGGGCCCGCGGGCAGATCGCGTTGGCCCGCACGCCGTACCGGGCCAGGCCCCGGGCCGCGGCCACGGTCAGCGACACGATCCCGGCCTTGGCCGCCGCATAGTTCGGCTGCGCCACCGCGCCCAGGAACCACGCCTCCGACGTCGTGTTGATCAGCCGCCCGTACACCGGCGCGCCCGCCGCCTTGGAGTTCGAACGCCACAGAGAACCCGCATCCCGGCACAGCAGGAAATGCCCCCGGAGATGCACCCGCACCACCAGGTCCCACTCCTCGTCGGACATCGTGAACAGCATCCGGTCGCGCACGACCCCGGCGTTGTTCACGACGATGTCGAGCCCCCCGAGCGACTCCGCCGTCGAGATCAGCGACCGCGAGACGTCCGAGGAAGACACGTCCCCCGGAACGAAGACGGCGCCGGGCGGAACGTCGTCCGGAGGAACGACGTCGTTGACGACGACGGACGCTCCGGCCGACGCGAGGGCGAAGGCCTCGGCCCGGCCGAGGCCAGAGCCGGCCCCGGTCACGATCGCCACCCGCCCGGACAGGTCGAGATCCGGCACCCGAGCTCCCTCCGAAAGGAACCGCAAATCTAGAACGTGTTCTACGCTAGCGGAGCCGACCGCACAACTGAAGGAGGCGCGGATGCAGCTGCGGTACACGCGGGAGCAACGGGCGCTGTCCGCCGAGCTCCGCACCTACTTCGAAACGCTGATGACGCGCGAGCGCCGGAACGCCCTGGAGAAATTCGACGACGAGAGCGACGGCGGCGCGTACCGCGAGATCGTCCGCCAGCTGGGCAAGGACGGCTGGCTGGTGCTCGGCTGGCCGACCGAGTACGGCGGCCAGGGCCGCTCCCAGCTCGACCAGCTGATCTTCCTCGACGAGGCCGCGCTGGCCGGGGTCCCGATCCCGTTCCTGACCCTCAACACGGTCGGGCCGACGATCATGCGCCACGGCACCGAGGAGCAGAAGCAGGAGTACCTGCCCCGGATCGCGGCCGGCGAGCTGCACTTCGCGATCGGCTACTCCGAGCCCGGCGCCGGCACCGACCTCGCCTCGCTGCGCACGAAGGCGGTCCGCGACGGCGACGACTACGTCGTCAACGGTCAGAAGATGTGGACGAGCCTGGTCGGCTACGCCGACTACGTCTGGCTGGCCTGCCGCACCGATCCGGACGCGGTCCGCCACCGCGGGCTGTCGGTCCTCGTCGTTCCCACCGACGCCAAGGGCTTCTCGTGGACGCCGGTCCGGACGATGGCCGGGGTGACCACCAGCGCCACCTACTACCAGGACGTTCGCGTCCCGGTCGAGGCACGCATCGGGGCCGAGAACGAGGGCTGGGCGCTGATCACGAACCAGCTCAACCACGAGCGGGTCGCGCTCACCTCGGCCGCGCCGCTGCGCAAGGCGCTGAACGACGTCCGTACCTGGGCCGCGAACACGCCCGGCCGCAACGGCAAGCGGCTGCTCGACTCGGAGTGGGTGCGGACCCACCTGGCCCGGGTCCACGCGCACGCCGAGGTGCTGCGCCTGATGAACCTGCGCACGGCCTGGGAGAAAGACCTGACCCCGGCCGCGGCCAGCGCCACCAAGGTCTACGGCACCGAACTCTCCACCGAGGCGTACCGCCTGCTCATGGAGGTGCTCGGCCCGGCCGCGACGCTCCGCACCGGCTCCCCCGGAGCGGCGCTGCACGGCCGTATCGAGCGGGCCCACCGGGCCGCGCTCATCCTCACGTTCGGTGGCGGCACGAACGAGATCCAGCGGGACATCATCGCGGCCGGCGGTCTCCGGCTGCCGGTCGGACGGCGGTAACGATGGACTTCACGCTCACCGAAGCGCAGACCGAGCTCGCCGAGCTCACCCGCCGGATCGTCGGCGACCGGGTGACGGTCGCGACCCTCACCGCGGCCGAGGAGTCCGGCTCCCGGTTCGACCGCGCACTGTGGTCGGTCCTCGCCGAGACCGGCCTGCTCGACGTCGAGGACCTGGCCGAGCAGTGCTCGGTGCTGACCGAGCTCGGCCGCGGCCTCGCCCCGGTCCCCTACCTGCCGTCGGTGGTCGTCGCGCGCCCGGCTCTGGCCCGCTTCGGGTCGGCCCCGGCCCGCGAGCGGTGGCTGAGCGGTCCGTCCGTCCTCGCGTTCGCACTGGCCCATCCGGACGTCCGGCCGCCGGCCGCCGCCGGTCAGCCCGACGGCGGGTGGCTGCTCTCCGGCGAGGTGACCGCGGTCCCGGCCGCTCCGGTCGCCGACGCGCTGCTGGTCGAGACCGTCGGAGGCGTGTTCGTCGTGGCCCCGGACGACCCGGGGGTGACGATCACGCGGCAGCCGAGCACGGATCTGGACGACGCCGGGCTGCTGGTGCTGAACGACGTGTCGCTGGCCGACGACCGCCGGCTCGACGGCCCGCTCGACATCGCCGACTGGTTACGGACCCGGGCCTCGGTGGCCCGCGCCGCCTGGCAGCTCGGGGTGCTGGACGCGGCCCTGGAGATGACCGCCGAGCACGCCCGCACCCGGACCCAGTTCGGGAAGCCGATCGGCGCGTTCCAGGCCGTCAGCCAGCGGCTGGCCAACGCCTACGTCGACGTCCGCGCGGTCGAGCTGACGCTCTGGGCGGCGATCGACGCCTGCGGGTCCGAGGACGATCCCCGGGCGGCGGTGGCGACGGCCGCGTTCTGGACGGCCGAGGCCGGGCACCGGGTCGCCCACACGCTCGTGCACGTCCACGGCGGCACCGGCATCGACGTCTCGCACGCCGCCCACCGGTACTTCCTGGCCGCGAAACGGGCCGAGTTCGAGGGCGGAGGGGCCACGTCGGCGCTCTTGGAGCTGGGCTCGGCGCTCTGAGTACCCTCTCTCCATGCGGCTGGGGCTGTTCGGCGTCAACACCGACCTCTGTGCGCTGGATCCGCGGGTCGCCGCGGAGGTCGTGGTGGCCGCCGAGCAGTCCGGCTGGGAGAGCGCCTGGACCGGCGAGCACTACGCGCTGCCCGACCCGCCGGTGCCCGCGTCGCCGGCGCGGCCGGACACGCCGTTCCTGGATCCGTTCGTGGCCCTGGGCCACCTCGCCGGGGTCACTACGTCTTTGTTGCTGGGCACCGGCGTCACGGTCGTTCCGGTGCACCAGCCGGTGATCCTGGCCAAGCAGGTCGCCAGCGTCGACCGGATCAGCGACGGGCGGTTCCTGTTCGGCATCGGCGTCGGCTACCTCGAACCGGAGTTCCGCGCGCTGGGCGTCTCGATCAACGACCGCGGGGCCCGCACCGACGAGTACCTGGACGCCCTGCAGGCGCTCTGGACGACGTCGTCGGTGCACTACGTGGGGCCGCGCGTCGCGATCAGCGGAGTGACCGCGGAGCCCCGGCCGGTGCGGCCGGGTGGCCCGCCGCTGCACGTCGGGGGCGCCGCTCCGGCAGCGCTGCGACGCACGGTGCTGCGGGCGCACGGCTGGTACGGCTGGGGCGTCGACCCGGAACAGACCGCGGCGATCGTCACCCAGCTGGCCGAGCTGGCCGACAACCTCGACCGGCCGGCCGAGCTGGGCCGGCTGGAGATCTCGGTGACCCCGCCGGCCCGGGCCGCGCTGGACGCGTCGCTGGTGGCCACGTACGCCGAGGCCGGCGTCGACCGTCTGATCGTCTCGCCGCCCGGCCGGGTGCGCCGGGACCGCGAGGCGCTGCTGCGCTTCGTCCGCGACACCCCGGCCGCACTGCGCTAACGAGCCGTGACCGCGGGGTAGTGTTTCGCGAGGAACTCGCGGTAGCTGGTGGGCCGGTAGCCGATGAGCCGCTCCAGGTCGCCGGTGTTCCGGCTGAACGAGCCGCGGCCGACGCCGACGAGCCAGGCGGTGAGGAATTCGGCGACCGGCTGGGGAAGGTCCCGCTGGAGGCTCGCGAGGTACTCCTCCTCGGCGACGGGCCGGTACGGGACCGTCTCGCCGTGGAGGTCGCTCAACGCGGCGGCGAGGTCCCGGAACGAGGCCGCCTCGCTCCCGGTGAGCGTATAGATCGTGTTCTCGTGGCCGTCCTCGGTGAGCACGGCCACGTTGGCCGCGGCGAGGTCGCGGATCAGCGCCGGGGCCATCGTGCCCTCCCCGTGCGGGACGCGCAGGCCGTCGCGGTACGGGTCGGCTCCGAGGTAGACGTCGATCTGGTCGAGGTACATCGGGTTGCGGAGGATCGTGTAGGTCAGCCCCGACGCGCGGAGGGCCTGCTCGGCGAAGACGTCGGACTCGGTGACGCCCACCTGGGTGATGCCGAGGTCCTCGTCGCGCTGGATCGCCGTGTAGATCACGTGCCGGACGCCGGCCTGCCTCGCGGCCGTGATCGCGTTGAAGTGCTGGGCGTCCCGGTCGGTGAACGCCTGCGCCGAGACGAGCAGGAGCCGGTCGACGCCGTCGAAGGCGCGCACGAGCGACGGGTGGTCGAAGTAGTCGCCCGGACGGATTTCTATCCCGCGCTCGGCCAGGTCGGCGGCTCGTTCGGGGGTGCGGGAGAGCCCGGCCAGCCGGTCGGCGGGTAGGCGCTCGAGGAGGAGTTCCAGGGTGTGCCCCGCCTCACACAGGAGCAGAAGCAGCTCAATCACGACCGGATCCTCGAGGCCGCCGGCCGGGGGTTCCGGACCCACGGCGTCAACGGGATCGGCATCGCCGACCTGATGAAGGCCGCCGAACTCACGCACGGCGGCTTCTACAACCACTTCGAGTCCAAGGACGACCTGGCCCGGGAGGTGTTCCGCCAGGGCTTCGCCAGCTCCCTCGCGGATCTCGCCGCCATCCGCGAAGCACACCCCCACGCGGCGCTGGATCACCTGGTCGACCAGTACCTGTCGGTGGCGCACCGCGACCATCCGGAGGAGGGCTGCGCGTCGGCCACCTTCGCCACCGACGCCGGCCGCGACGGTGCCGCCACCCAGGCCGAGTACCAGCGCGGACTGGAGGGCTACTTCGGCGCGATCACCGATCTTGTGCTCGAGAGCGCGTCCCAGTCCGGGGTCGACCTGACGCCCGAGCAGGCCCGCGAGCAGGCCATCGCCCTGTTCAGCCAACTGGTCGGCGCGCTGGTCCTCTCCCGCGCGGTCGTCCGCGCCTCCCCCGCCCTGGCCGACGAAATCCTCGAAGCCAACACCAGCCACCTCAAGCAGCCCTAGGTGTTCTGGCCCGGCGATCATCGCCCGGCAGTTCGACTCAGCCCCGCGTGACCGGGCGCGGCGGCCGGTCGCGGGTCTGGGGTCAGGACGGGCGGAGGGTGTTCAGGCGGGTGAGGGCTTCGTCGGCCTCGGCGACCAGGTCGGCGATCACGTCGGCGACCGGGCGGATCTCGTTGATCCGGCCGACGATCTGACCGGCCGGCATCGCCACCACCTCGGGGTCGTCGGCGGCCGCGATCCGCCGGTGCGCCTCCCCCACCAGCAGGTTCTGCAGCGGCATCGGCAGCGGCTCGGGCGCGTCCGGCGCGGCCCACGCCTCGGTCCACTTGCTCTTCACCAGCCGGGCCATCTTCCCGGAGTAGATCCGCGCCCGCACGGTGTCCGACGACGACGCGGCCAGCAGCGCGCGCCGGACCGCGGTCTGGTTCGGCAACCCCAGCGCGTACTCCTCGGTGAGCAGCCAGGTCGACCCCATCCAGACGCCGGACGCCCCCAGCGACAGCGCGGCCAGCAGCTGCCGCCCGGACCCGATTCCACCCGCGCCGAGCACCGGCACCGACGCGCCGACCGCGTCGACGATCTCCGGCAGCAGCACCATGCTGCCGATCTCCCCGGTGTGCCCGCCGGCCTCCGACCCCTGCGCGACCACGATGTCGACGCCGTCGGCGACCTGACGGCGGGCGTGATCCACCCGGCCGGCCAGCGCGGCCACGAGAATCCCCCGCTCGTGGGCCTGGGCGATGACGTCGGCCGGCGGCGAGCCGAGCGCGTTCGCGATCAGCGCCGGCCGGTGCTCCAGCGCGACCTCGACGTGCGCCCGCGCCACCGAGTGCAGCCACCCGAGGACTCCGTCGTCGTCCGCGGCCGGCAACGGCGGCACGCCCAGCGACTGCAGCGTCTTCTCGACGAAGTCCCGGTGCCCGGGTGGCACCAGCGACCGCAGGTCGCCGAACGAGCCCTCGGTGGGCGCCTTCATCGGCATCACGACGTCGACGCCGTACGGGCGGCCGTCGGTGTTCTTGTCCATCCAGTCCAGCGCCGCGGCCAGGTCGGCCGGGTCGTTGAACCGGACGGCCCCGAGCACCCCCAGGCCACCGGCCCGGCTGATCGCGGCGGCGACGTGCTCGGACGGGGTGAAACCGACGATCGGGTGCTCGATGCCGAGCCGGTCGCAGAGATCGGTACGCAACGCTGCTTCTCCTTCAGTGGCCCGCCGTGACCGGCAGTTCCTGGGACGGCGGGTGGTCCTCGGTGTGCCGCCGGGCGCCGGTGTAGTCGGCCTTCCCGGTCGCCAGCCGGGGCATCTGGTCGACCCACCAGTACGCGCGGGGCATCTTGTAGCCGGCCAGCTCGACGCGGCCCGCGCTGTCGAGCGTCGCCGCGTCGGGCCGGGCGTTCTCGCGCCACTGCACGATCGCCCCGACCTTCCAGCCGAGCCGCTCGTCCGGAATGCCGACGACCAGCGCGTCGTAGACGTCGGGATGGGCCTTGAGCGCGCCCTCGACCTCCTCTGGAAAGACCTTCTCGCCGCCGGTGTTGATGCAGGTGTTGCCGCGGCCGAGCAGCAGGAACGTGCCGTCGGCCTCGGGGATCGCGAAGTCGCCGGGCACCGTGTAGCGCTTGCCGTCGACCTCGGCGAACAGCGCCGCGGTCTTCTCCGGGTCCTTGTAGTAGCCCTGCGGGAGGTAGCCGCCGCGGGCCAGCCGTCCGACCTGGCCGGAGCCGGGCTCGATCTTCTGGTTGTACTCGTCGATGACGATCGTTTCCCGGCTCGAGTTGACCCGGGGGCCGCGCGGCTCGATGTTGTCCTTGCTGATCGCCCCGATGCCGCTGAAGCCGGTCTCCGACGACCCGACCGCCTCGGTCAGGAACACGTTCGGGAACGTGTCGAGGTACTCGTGCTTGACCGACGGCGACATCAGCGCGGCCGTGCTCGACACCGCGAGCAGCGAGGACGGGTCGTAGGGTTTGCCGCCGTCCGGCGGCCCCTCCCGGTAGGCCTCCAGCAGCGGCCGGGCCATCGCGTCGCCGACGATCGCGATCACGTTCACGCCCTCGTCGGTGATCGCGCGCCAGACCTCGTGCGCGTCGAACTTCGGCATCAGGACGACGGTGCCGCCGGTGAACAGCGCGCCGTAGAGCGTCCACTGGGCCGCGCCGTGGATCAGCGGGGCCGACACGAGCCGCACCACCGCCCCGCCGACGCCGCTGCGGGCCTGCTCCCACTCGTCCTGGATCGGCTCCCCGGTCATGAAGTCGACGCCACCGCCGAGGACGCGCCAGATGTCCTCGTGGTGCCACATCACGCCCTTGGGCCGGCCGGTCGTCCCGCCGGTGTAGATGATGAAGAGGTCGTGCGGGTCGCGCTCGGGGAAGTCGCGGTCCGGCGACTCGGCGGCCAGCGCTTCCTCGTAGTCGGCCGCGCCGTCGACGGTGCCGGGCGCCGAGATGCCCGGCGGGGCACCCTGGAACTCCACGACGTGCTTCAGATCGGGGCAGTCGGCCCGGACCGCGGCGACGTTGCCGGCCAGCCCGCGCTGGTAGACCAGCGCGACCGCGTCCGAGTCCCGGAGCACATATCGTAACTCGTTCTCGGTCGACCGGAAGTTGACGTTGATGACCACCGCGCGCAGTTTGGTCACCGCGAACATCGTCTCGGCGGCCTCCAGCGTGTTGGAGGCGTAGAGCGCCACGTGGTCGCCCGGCCCGACCCCGTGTCGGGCCAGGTGGTGGGCCAGTTGGTTGGCCCGGGCGTCGAATTGGGCGTAGGTCAGGCGACGGCCCCCGAAGACCAGGGCGACGCGGTCGGGCACGAGGTCGACGGCATGTTCCACGAGGTCTGCCACGGTGAGGACCATGGCATCAAATTAGAACAGGTTATCGTTTGCCACAATGGCCGTTTCCTTGATCGACGCCGCACGCCGCTCGTAATGTGAACGAACATTCGCGGCGGCGACAGCGAGGTGGCCCCATGCCGAACGACGACTTCCGTCTGGCCGACGTCCCCCGGCAGCACGCCCGCGAGCGGGGCGACCACCCTGCCCTGTCCCTCGGGACCCGCACGATCACCTACGACGAGCTCGACGAACGCGCCACCCGCATCGCGAACGCGTTACGCGCGGACGGCGTCGGGCCCGGCGACCGGATCGCGGTGCTCGACAAGAGCTCGATCGAGGTCGCCGAGCTGCTGTTCGGCGCGGTCAAGGCCGGTGCGGTGCTGATCCCGCTGAACTGGCGGCTGGCCGCGCCCGAGCTCACCGCGGTGCTCGACGACGCCGGCGCCACGATGCTGTTCGCCTCGGACGAGTTCGCCGCGACCGCGGACCAGGTGGCGGTGGACGCGGGCACCGTCACCAAGACCGTCCGCCTGGGCAAGGACTACGAGGAGTGGCTCGCCGCCGCCTCGCCCGAGGACGACGGCTACCGCGGCGACCTCGACACGGTCGTGTTCCAGCTCTACACGTCGGGCACGACCGGGCGGCCGAAGGGCGTGCTCACCACCAACCGCACGCTGAGCGTCGTCGAGGACGGCGCCGGGGCCTCCTGGGGCATCGACGCGGATTCGGTGGCCCTGGCCGCGATGCCGCTGTTCCACATCGGAGGTCTGGGCTTCCTGCTGGTCGGGGTGTCGTTCGGCGCCCGGGTGGTGATCGTCCGCGACCTGCTCCCGCAGACTCTCCTCGACCTGATCGTCGAGGAGCGGGTGACGAACACGTTCCTGGTCCCGTCGGTCATCGGCATGCTCTGCGACCTGCCGGGCGCGGCCGAGCGCGACTACTCCGCGCTCCGCTCGATCGCCTACGGCGCCTCGCCGATCACTCCGGCGCAGCTCAAACGGGCTCTGGCGACGTTCGGCCGCCCGCTGTTCCAGCTCTACGGCCTCACCGAGACCCAGGGCGCGATCGTCCAGCTCGACGCCGACGACCACGATCCGGACGGGCCACGGGCCCACCTGCTGCGCGCCGCGGGCAAGCCGTACCCGTGGGTGCGGCTGCGCATCCTCGACCCGGCCACCGGCGCCGACGCGGCCACCGGCGAGCCCGGCGAGATCCTCGTCCACAGCGTCGTGAACACACCCGGCTACCACAACCAGCCGGACGCCACGTCGGCCCTGCTCGACGCGGACGGCTGGCTGCACACCGGCGACATCGGCAGCCTCGACGATGAGGGCTACCTGACGATCAGCGACCGGCTGAAGGACATGATCATCACCGGCGGCGAGAACGTGTACCCGGTCGAGGTCGAGGCCGTCCTGGCCGACCACCCGGACGTCGCCGGGGTGGCCGTCGTCGGGCGGCCGGACCCGAAGTGGGGCGAGGCCGTGACCGCGGTCGTGGTCCGGCGGCCGGGCAGCACGCTGACCGCCGACGACCTGATCGGCTTCGCCCGGCCGCGGCTGGCCGGGTACAAGCTGCCGAAGTTCGTGGACTTCGTGGAGGCACTGCCGCTGGGCGCGACCGGCAAGGTCCTCAAACGAGAGATCCGAGCCGCCTACCGAGCCTAGGTCAGATGCTGCTCGATGGCCCGGGCCAGGCCGGCCGCACTGGACCGGACCTGCTTGTCGTAGCCGATGAACATCTTGTTCGCGAGCGGTACGGCCCAGGCCAGCCGGGGCGCGATGTTGTAGACCCGGTAGGTCAGCAGCGTGGTGCCGTTCTCCGGGGCCGCGGACAGTTCACCCCGGTACCACCAGTGCCCCTGGAACCCGACGACGCCGTCCCGGTGGTCGACGTCGATGTACTGGTAGGCGGTCGGGCCACCGCGGCCCAGGAACGCGTCCAGGGCCCAGCCCTCGTCGAGAAGTGGCTGGACCCGGGTGATCGGCGCGGCCACCCGCTCGGAGGCCTCGAAGAGCAGCTTCATCGGTGATCCCCTCCCCTGGGATCAGCGTCGCACTACCCCGCCACCCCGGCGTCGGAATGGACGAGAGCACCGAGAGCACGGACCTCGGCCGGGGTGCGGCCGCCGACCAGCAGCATCGTGACGCCGGCCGCCTCGCGGCGGGCGATGCCCTCGCGGACGTGGTCGGCGTCGCCGACGATCGAGAGCTCGTCGACGAGTTCGTCCGGGACCGCGGCGACGGCCTCGGCGCGCTTCCCGGCCTGGAAGAGGGCGGTGATCTCGGCGACCGCGTCTTCGAAGCCGGCCCGGGCGATCAGGTCGGCGTGGAAGTTCATGCCCGGGGCGCCCATGCCGCCGATGTAGTGGGCCAGCGTCGGTTTCTGGGCGTCGATCGCGGAACGGCGGTCTTCGGTGACGATCACCTGGCAGGTGGAGACGATCTCGAAGTCCTCCCGCTTCCGGCGGGCGCCGGGGCGGGCGAAGCCCTCGGCGAGCCACTCGTCGTAGACCGCGGCCAGCCTGGGTGAGTAGAAGATCGGGAGCCAGCCGTCGGCGATCTCCGCGGTCAGCGCGACGTTCTTCGGGCCCTCCGCGCCGAGCAGGATCGGCAGGTCGGCGCGGAGCGGGTGGGTGATCGGGCGGAGCGGCTTGCCCAGGCCGAGCGCGCCCGGGCCGGTGTAGGGCAGCGGGTAGTGCGGGCCGTCGTTGGTGACCGGGGCCTCGCGGGCCAGGACGTCCCGCACGATCCGGACGTACTCGCGGGTGCGGGCCAGCGGCTTGGCGAACGGCTGCCCGTACCAGCCCTCGACGACCTGCGGGCCGGAGACGCCGAGGCCGAGCATGAACCGGCCGCCGGAGAGGTGGTCGAGCGTGAGCGCGTGCATCGCGCACGCGGCCGGGGTGCGCGCCGAGAGCTGCACGACCGACGTGCCCAGCCGGACGCGCGAGGTGGCCGCGCCCCACCAGGCCAGCGGTGTGAACGCGTCCGACCCCCAGGCCTCGGCCGTGAACACCGCGTCGAACCCGGCGTCCTCGGCGGCCGCGATGAGTTCCGGCGCGTTCGAAGGCGGCGCCGCTCCCCAGTAGCCCAGTTGGAGCCCGAGTTGCATTACGCGTACCGCACGGGAAGGTGCTTGATGCCGTTGATCCAGCCGCTCCGCAGGCGGGCGGGTTCGGCGGCCTTGGTGATGTCGGGCATCGCGTCGGCGATCGCGTTGAAGATCAGGTCGATCTCCAGGCGGGCGAGGTTCGCGCCGATGCAGTAGTGGGTGCCGCTCCCACCGAACCCGAGGTGCGGGTTGGGGCTGCGCAGGATGTCGAACTTCTCCGGGTGCTCGAACACCTCGGTGTCCTGGTTCGCCGAGCTGTAGAACATCACGACCCGCTGACCGGCCTTGATGTCCTGGCCTCCGAGCTGCGTGTCCTGCTTCGCGGTGCGCTGGAACGCGATGATCGGCGTCGCCCAGCGCACGATCTCGTCCGGCGCGGTCTTCGGCCGCTCCTTCTTGTACAGCTCCCACTGGTCGGGGTGGTCGAGGAACGCGTTCATCCCGTGGGTGATCGCGTTCCGCGTCGTCTCGTTCCCGGCCACCGCCAGAATGAGGACGAAGAATCCGAACTCGTCGTCGGACAGGCCACTCTCGCCGGCCTGGGCGTTGAGCAGCGTGGTCACCAGGTCGTCGGCCGGGCACTTGCGCCGCTCCTCGGCCATGCCCATCGCGTACCCGAGCATGTTCGCCGACGCCAGGTTGGACGCCTCGGTGGCCAGCTCGTCGTCGTCGGACCCGATCATCTGGTTCGACCACTCGAAGACCTTGTGCCGGTCTTCCTGGGGGACGCCCAGCAGGCTGGCGATCGCCTGCAGCGGCAGTTCCACCGCGACGTCGCTGACGAAGTCGCCCTCGCCCTTCTCGACGGCCTCGTCGACGATCTGACGGGCCCGCTTGGTGAGCTCCTCACGCAGGCTGTTCACCGCGCGCGGAGTGAACATCCGGGACACGATCGAGCGCTGCGCGGTGTGCTTGGGCGGATCCATGTTCAGCAGGATCAGCGACTGCATGTCGATCGCGTCGCGCGTCATGTCCGGGCCGAACCGGACGATCGCGGTGTTGGTCGTGCTGGAGAACACCGACGGGTTCCGCGAGATGTCGACGATGTCCGCGTGCCGGGTGACGACCCAGAACCCGTCGTCATCGAAGCCCGCCGCGTGGTACTCGGTGGAGTTCCACCAGACCGGCGCCACCCGTCGCAGCTCGGCGAAGTCCTGGAGCGGAACGCCGTCCGCGTAGGTGTCGGGATCGGTGTAGTCGATGCCGGCGGGGATGTCGGGTGCGGTCATTGCAGCGACCTCCGGGACGGGTGGCCATGGACAACTGGAACCTGTTCTAATTACGGGACGGTACACCTTCGGTTGGGGAGAGCGCATGGGAAGCCCGGTCATCGTTTCGGCCGTGCGGACGCCGATCGGGCGCCGGCGCGGGCAGTTGTCCGGCCTCTACCCGGCCGAGCTGCTCGGCGTCGCCCAGCGGGCCGCGGTGGAGCGGGCCGGCCTGCCGGCCGACGCGGTCGAGCAGGTGATCGGCGGGTGCGTCACGCAGGCCGGTGAGCAGGCCGGGAACATCACCCGGGTGGCCTGGCTGCACGCGGGGCTGCCGGAGCAGGCCGGCTGCACGACGATCGACGCGCAGTGCGGCTCGGCCCAGCAGGCCACCCATCTGATCGCCGCGCTGATCGCCGCCGACGTGATCACGGCCGGGATCGGCTGCGGGGTCGAGGGCATGAGCAGGCAGCCGCTGGGCAGCAACGTCTCCGAGGGCCACACTCCCAAGCCGGACTCGTGGAGCATCGACCTGCCGAACCAGTACGGGGCCGCCGAGCGGATCGCCGAGCGCCGGGGCATCACCCGGGCCGACACGGACGCGTTCGGCGTGCGGTCGCAGGCGCTCGCGGCCACCGCCTGGGCCGAGGGCCGGTTCGAGCGCGAGATCGTGCCGGTGGAGCTCCCCGACGGCACGGTCGTCCGTCGCGACGAGGGGCTGCGGGAGACGACGTTCGAGGGCCTCAGCGTGCTGAAGCCGGTGCTCGAGGGCGGTGTGCACACGGCCGGGACGTCGTCCCAGATCTCCGACGGAGCGGCCGCGCTGCTGCTGATGTCGGCCGAGGCGGCCGCCGACCGCGGCCTGCGGCCGCGGGCCCGGATCGTGTCGCAGTGCCTGGTCGGGGCCGAGACGTACTACCACCTCGACGGGCCGGTGCAGGCTACCGCGAAGGTGCTGGCCAACGCGGGGATGAAGATCGGCGACATCGACGTGTTCGAGGTGAACGAGGCGTTCGCGTCGGTGCCGCTCTCGTGGATGTCGGTGCACGCCCCGGACGTCGACCGGGTGAACGTCAACGGTGGGGCGATCGCGCTGGGCCACCCGGTCGGCTCGACCGGCGCCCGCCTCCTGACGACCGCGCTGCACGAACTCGAACGCCGGGACGCCGAGACGGCCCTGGTGACGATGTGCGCCGGCGGAGCCCTAGCGACCGCAACGATCCTGGCCCGCGTCTGACCGGTCGGCGGGTCAGGGGCGGGTCGTGAGCCTCGTTCGGGTGTAGCCGGCCAGGGCCAGGGAGATCCAGGCCAACCCGTGCAGGCCGAGCAGCGTCACGTCGAGCAGTGAGCCGTCGTTGGCGGCCTTGACCGACGCGGTGAGGCGGGGCACCAGCCAGCCGAGCGGGTCGACCGCGCCCGATCCGAGGGCCAGCACCAGCACCACACCGCCGACCAGCGTGAGCGTGGCCCGGCCGAGGTCGGGGCTGACCGCGCGGGACGACCAGGCCCCGATGGCCAGGCCGGTCAGCGCGCTCAGCACGTGGATCCAGAGCCCGAACAGCAGCCCGGTGAGCGAGCCCGGGTTCTTGATCGCGCCGATGACCAGCGGGAAGACCAGCGCGACGGCGATCGTGAGGGCGGCCGGGGTGAGCGCGGCCAGGAGTCCGGCCAGCACCTCGCGGAACGGGCCGCCGACCGCGACGTTCGCCAGCAGTCGCTGGCCGTCGGGCTCGGCGTCGAGGACCAGTTTCACCTGCCAGGCCAGCACCGGCAGCAGGACCAGCGCGGACGTTCCGTAGGCCTCGGTCGACGGGGCGGCTCCGCCGAGGTGCAGGATCGCCAGCAGCCCGAACAGCGCGATCCACGGCGCCAGCGCGCGCCGGGTCCGCGCGAACCCGTTCACCCGGCTCCACGCCAACCGCCCGACCCGCCGCCCCCCGGAAGCAACCCGAGCGCCCGCCTCCCCCGCCCCCGGCTCCCCCGCCCCCGGCTCGGCCGCGCCCGGCTCGGCCGCGCCCGGCTCGCGCGGGCCCGCCGCGGGGCGCGCGCCCGCCCCGCGCCCCGCCTCGGCGCTCATCGCGACACCGCCTCCGCCGACCGCACCGATCGCACCACGTGTCCATCCGCTCGAAGCGCAGCCACCACCGCGGCCACCTCCCCCGCGTCCACCACGACCTCGATCACCCGCGCCTCGGCCGACGCGGCGACGGAGGTCAGCCGTCCCTCGGCGATGCGCCACTCGGCGTCCGGGCGCAGCCCGGCGAGCTCGCCGCGGTGGTCGGACACCACGCACACCCCACCGGCCGAGATCACCTCCTGCACCAGCAACGGCAGCTCCGACCGGGTGGCCGCGTCCAACCCCTCCCACGGCTCGTCCAGCACCAGCAGCCCGGGCCGGACCAGCAGCGCCTGCACGAGCCCGACCTTCTGCGCGGTGCCCTTCGACAGCTCCGACAGCCGCGTGTCGAGGAACGGCGTCAGGAACAACCGCTCGGCCCAGGCCGAGATCGCGGCCGCACCGACGACGAGCCCCCGCACCCGCCCGGCGGTGGTCAGGTACTGCCGGACGGTCCAGGCCTGCTCGGCCGGGAACCGCTCCGGAACCCACCCCACGACCGCGGGCCGCCCCACCACCGAACCCCGGCTCGCCGGGAGCACCCCGGCCAGCACGCGCAGCAGCGTCGTCTTCCCGGCGCCGTTCCGGCCGGTCACCGCGGTCACCGTGCCGCGCGGCAGCACGCCGTTGACCCCGGACAGCACCCACGGACCGCGCCGTCCGAATCGTACGGAGACGTTCTGCAGCGCCAGACCGGTCACGGTCAGCGATCGTACGCAACGCACGCCAGCCGCGTGGCCTACCGGGACGCCCGTGTCCGCAGTGAACCGCGTCGTCCCCCGGGGTTCACAACGAGCCGTTCGTCTGTGCCCCGGACCGGTCGCAGCTGGTAACAGTTACGTGTCGGATCACCCGTCGGCGTCGGCTCGGGGGCACCGATGCTCGTCCCGCAACTGTTGCGTCCGTTGCCGTCGGGGCCGCAGGCAGATGGACCTGGCGCAAGGGTGCTCGACGCCTCGTCTTATACGGTCATCGCTGGCCCCAGCGGCTCTTATCTGGCCGAACGGCTCGCCTCGGCACTCGCCGCCAGAAATCGGTGGAACAGCTGCGTCTGGCTCCGGGGACCCCGCCCGTCCGCGGAGTCGCTCGCGGTCGCGCTGAGCGAGGCCTGCGCCACACGATGGGGCGACGGCGGCCCGCCGGCCGGGTCCGGCTCCCGGCGCCTGCTCGAGCGCGCGATGCTGCTCGCGCCGCCGGACGCCGTCGTCGTGCTGGAGACCACCGGCCGGGTCACGGCCGCGATCGGCCGGCTGATGACCGATCTGCGTCCGCTCGCGGTGGAGCGGGGGATCCACCTCGTCGTCGCGACCGAGGGACGGCAGCTCCCGCTCCTCCGGTACGGTCCGGACGCGCTGGTCCCGCCCGCGTCCCTCTGGCCGGTCGGCGAGCTGCCCACGCTCGGCGCCGGCCTCTCCCCCGGCGCGACCGAACGCATCCGCCGCCGTCCGGCGGTCGCCGCCGACCTGCTCGAGGCCGCGTCGATCTGGCCCGCCGACGTGATTGCGGACGCCCTCCGGGGCCGGCGGTGGCCACCCCGGACGCTCGACCACGTGACCGCGGCGCTGCTCGAGCTGTGCACGCCGGCCCAGCGCTCGGCCCTGGAGCTCTCGGTGCTGACCGGGTACTGGCATCCGCAGCTCGACAGCGGCGTCGTCAGCGCCACCGACCTGCGGCCCTGGCTCGTCCCGCTGGAACAGTCGTGGGGGTGGCTCCGTCCGATCTGGCGCGGTCCGCTGAGACGGGCCCTGGCGCAGCACGGACGGCACCGCGGCCCGGTGCACCGCTCCGCGCTTCCCGCGCGGGCCTCCCCGGTCCGGACGCCTGCGCCCCCGGCCGACGCCCCGCCACGTCCGGCCCGACCCCCTGGCCAGGTCGTTCAGGCCCGCCTGTTCGGCGGCTTCGAACTGCGGGTCGACGGGGTCGTCGTGGACTTCGCCGGGCGACGGGGCGTCAGCGTGCTGCGGTTCCTGCTCGCCCGCCCCCAGCACAGTTGCCCGCGCGATCAGCTGCTCGAAGAGTTCTGGCCCGACGTCGACCAACAGACCTCGCGCAACCGGCTCCAGGTGGCGATCAGCGGCCTGCGCACCGCCCTCCGGGGCACCGCCGACGGACCGGTGCTGGAGTTCGCGGCGGGGATGTACCGGATCGCGCCGTCGATACGCCTCAGCACGGACGTGGACGAGTTCGAGGCCGCGCTCGGCGCTGCTCACCGGGCCGAGCAGCGGGGACAGGCCCAGACCGCGCTCGCCGCCTACCACGAAGCGATCGATCTCTACCGAGGGGACTTCGCCGCCGACGTGCCGTACGAGTCCTGGACGCTGCTGCCGCGGGAGAGCCTGCGACTGCGTTACCTCGACGCCCTCGACCGGACCAGCGACCTGGCGCTGCGGGCCGGCCGGGTCGACGACTGCATCGTGCTCGCCCACCGGGTGCTGGACGTCGACCCCTGCCGGGAGGAGACCCACCGCCTGCTGATGCGGTGTTACGCCCGGCAGGGACGCACGCACCAGGCCCTGCGCCAGTACGAGCTGTGCCGCCGGCTGCTCGCCGCGACGCTGTCGGTGCCGCCGATGCCGGAGACCACCGCGCTCTACGACTCGATCCGCTCGGGTCCGCGCTGATCCTGGGCTCGGTACGCGGGGAGCGGGCCGTCCAGCGCGGTGAGTCGCAGGCGGACCGCGCACAACCCGGACGGCACCACGACGTCCGGGAAGCGGAGCCGCAGCGCGGCCGGGGCGGGTCCGTGGCCGGTCACGACGGCCAGCGGAGCCCACGACGTGTCGGGCTCGCCGAAGCGGCGGCCGAGGAGCTCGGCGCAGTAGCCGAGATCCGGGCCCGGACCGGCCGCGAGCAACGTGACCTCGATCGACTGCGGCGCGCCGCCGACCACCCGGCCGACGTCGTACACCGCCTGCCGGAGCTCACCCCGGCACGGCGCCTCCCACGGCACCGCCGGCCAAGCCCCCGCCGGCGGGAAATCCCCGCCCGCCTCCGGCGGCGACGCGACCGGCAACGCGACCGGCAACGCGACCGGCGACGCGACCGGCGACGCGGCGGGCAGCGCGGCCGGGCTGGGGGCCGCAGGCACCCGGCCCGGCTCCACGCCGGCCCGCTCCTCGACGAACCGCGACACGGCCTCGCCCGACCACCCCACCAGCGCCAGCTCCTGGCCGGTGCGGACGTGGGTCAGCGTGCCGCGCGTCGGCCGGCCGGTGTCGGTCAGCGTCAGCCGGAGCACGAACGCCTCCTGCCGCTGGCCACCCGGCCCGGCCACCGGATGCTGAGCTCCCGAACACTGGGCCCCCGGATGAGCCGTCAGCTGTTCGGCCAGTTCGCCCAGCCGATCGCCGGGCTCCGATCGAACGCCGGAACCCCGCCGCTCACCACGCAACGCGTCCACGATCTCGGCGAGCGCGCCCCAGGTGAGGACGCCGGCCCGGTGCAGACGCACCTCGGACGCCGCACCGATGCCCTCCAGATCCCGGAAGCCGGCCCCGTCGGCGAAGTCCCGGCGCTCGGTCACTACGGCCTCTTGGCCTCGATGATCGGTCCCTCCTGGACGCCGACCAGATCGGGCTGGGTCGGGTTCGGAAGCACGACGGTCACCGCGAGCTTGTAGATGCCGCTTCGCTTCAGGACCGGGTCGCGCTCCGGCAGCGTGCCCGGCGAGATCGTCAGGACCTTCGAGTACTTCCGGCCGTTCGGGACGACGGCGAACACCGTGACGTCCTGCGTCTCCGCGGCCAGCAGGACCTCGGGGCCCGGGCCGTACTGCTCGGCGAACGCCGACACCTCCCAGTCGGTGCCGGCCGGAAGGTTCGCGGGAGTCACCAACGCGCCGGTGACCGTCCAGCTGACCGTGATCGTGAAGGGCTGGGTCGGGTCGATGATCCCGGTGGCCGGGCCGAACCCAGGCGCTGTCACGTCGACGTCACCCATCTCACCTTCGAGTGCGCCCGTGAAGTTCGGGCTGAAGTGCTTGAAAACCGTGGCCATGAGAGACCTTCCGCCGGGCGCCGACCGCGGTTCGGCGGCGCACGGCGGGGAGGCTACGAATCGGCCCTGAGCGGCCGGTGAGCTCAGCCCACCACGCGGTTCTCAGCCTTCACGCGGTCCCGGCTCAGCGTTCGCTAAGCGGAGAAGCGCACCTGCGCGGCCACCTCTCCGCCGGAGTGGAGCGCGGAGAAGTCGCCCTGCTCCAGCACGGTCAGCCCGGTCCGGCGGCTCACGACGAACCGCCGGCCGCAGTCCGGATCGGAACAGACGAACAGCACCTCACCGGACGCGCGAGCCTCGATCGTCAGCTGGTGCTCGTTCATCGCCGCCTCCGGGCGTCTGGATGGGCATCGGGTGCCCGTTCCGGCGATGATCACACCTCAGATCCAGTCGTCGGGCTCCGGCCACCCGTACCAGGGCTCCGGATCGGACGTCGCGGTGTACCGGCCCCGGTGGAACAGCAGCGGCGTGTGCCCGGCGCCGGGGGCCTCCAGCGCCTCCACGCGCCCGACGACGACGTGGTGGTCGCCGCCCGGATATACCGCCTCGACCGTGCAGTCGATCCAGGCCAGCACGCCGTCGAGCACCGGCGACCCGGACGGCGAGGGGCTCCACGGCACCACGTCGAACTTGTCGGTGCGCCGGGCTCCGAACACCGCGCTCACCTCGGCCTGGTCGGCCGCCAGCACGTTGACGCAGAACGTGCCGGCCCGGGCGATCACCGGCCAGGTCCGCGACGACGCCCCGGGGCAGAACACGACCAGCGGCGGGTCCAGCGACAACGCCGCGAACGACTGGCACGCGAAGCCGGCCGGTTCCCCGTCCAGAGAAGCGGTCACCACGGTCACGCCGGTGCAGAACTGCCCGAGCACCGACCGGAACGTCGCCGAATCAGGAGGCGCCAACACTGAAGTCGTGCCCCCAGAGGCTCACCGCGGTGCTCTCCCGCGCCACCCAGTCCGTGTCGTCCACTTCGCGGCCGCCGGTGCCGAACTCCACGTCGAACCCGCCCGGCGTCTTCATGTAGAACGACAGCATCAGGTCGTTGACGTGCCGGCCCAGCGTCGCCGACATCGGCACCCGGTACCGTCGCGCCCGGTCGAGCGCGAGCCCGACGTCGTCGGTGTCTTCGACCTCGACCATCAGGTGCACGATGCCGGACGGCGTCGGCATCGGCAGGAACGCCAGGCTGTGGTGCCGCGGGTTGCAGCCGAAGAACCGCAGCCAGGCCGGCGGCCCGTCGGCCGGCCTCCCCACGGCCACGGCCGGAAGCCGCATCGAGTCGCGGAGCCGAAAACCCAGCACGTCCCGGTAGAAGTGCAGGGCCTCCTCGTCGTCGCGGGTCGACAGCACGACGTGCCCGAGGCCTTGCTCACCGGTGACGAACCGGTGCCCGTACGGCGACACCACCCGCCGGTGCTGCAGCGCGACCCCGGAGAACACCTCCTGGGTGTTCCCGGACGGGTCCTCGAACAGGATCAGCCCGGTCACCTTCCGGGACGCGAGCTGCTCGTGCGTTCCCGCCTTCCACGGCACGCCGGCCTCGTCCAGACGCCGGGCGATGTCCTGCAGCCCCTCCTCGTCCGCGGTCTCCCAGCCGGTCGCCGCCAGCCGATCGGCCTCCCCGGCCACGATCACCAGCCGGGCCGGGAAGTCGTCCATCCGGAGGTGCAGCTCCCCGGGTGGCGCGTCGCGCCCCTCGACCATCCCCAGCACCTTCAGCCCGTACGTCCGCCAGGCCTCCAGGTCCGTGCACTCGATCCGCAGGTACCCGAGAGACTTGATCATCGGAGAAACTCCTCCGTCAGCCGGTTGAACTCGTCGAACTTCTCCACCTGCACCCAGTGACCGCACCTGCTGAAGACGTGCAGTTGGACGTCCGGCAGCTGCTTGAGTGCCACCAACGCACCGTCCAGCGGGTTCACGCGGTCCTCGCGCCCCCAGATCAGGAGCGTCGGTTGCGTCACCCGGTGCGCCTCCCGCCAGAGCTGACCCTCCTCCGGGTGCCGGAAGAACGACATCCCCAGCGCGGTCATCGCGGCCAGCGACTCCGGGTCGCTCGCCACCGCGAACCGCTCGGCCACCAGCTCGTCGGTGATCAGCTTCTGGTCGAACACCAGCGTGCGCAGGAACGCCCTGAGCTTCTCCGGGGTGGGCCCGGGCGGCGCGCCGAACGCCCCCAGCCGCTGCACGCCCGCGGTCGGATCGGCCGAGAACACGTTGAGGCCGAGGCCACCCGGTGCCATCAGCACGAGCCGGCGCGCCCGCCCGGGATGGTTCAGCGCGAACCGGGTCGAGACTCCGCCGCCGAGCGAGTTGCCCACCAGGTCCACTTCGTCCAGCCCCAGGACGTCCAACAGTTCGGCCAGGACGGAAGCGGCGAACGTGAAGTACTGAGGATGCTCGGCGAGCTTCGCGGAGCGTCCGAAACCAGGCATGTCGACGGCGAGGACCCTCGCCGACCGGGAGAAGACCTCGAGGTTGCGTCCGAAGTTGCTCCAGGCGCTCGCGCCGGGTCCGCCGCCGTGCAGCAGCACGACCGGCGGCCGGTCCCCGGCCTCGCCGGCGTCGTGGTAATGCACCTGGAGTCCGGACGCGACCGTCACCGTGTGGCTGGTGCTCTCCAGCAGGGGGACGCTCATCAGAACATCCCGTCGGTGACCTGGAGCCCCAGCTCGACCCGTCCGTACATCACCAGGGCCTTCTCGACGTCGTTGGCCGCGTGGACGCGGGCCGCGTGGGCGTCGCGCCAGTAGCGCTGGATCGGCGCGCTGGCGTTGATCGCCTTGCCCCCGGCGCTCTCGTAGAGGCTGTCGGTGGCCTCGATCGCCGCCGTGCTGCCGAGGACCTGGTCGCGGCGGGCGCGCAGCCGCAGGTCGACCGGGATTTTCGCGTGGTCGGTGGCCAGCGCGTACTCCTCGTTGATGTCGCGTTCGAGCTGGAGCCAGGCGGCGTCGATGGCGGCCGCCGCCCTGGCCACCCGGACCTGGGCGAACGGATCGTCCTTGGCCTTCTCGCCCAGGTAGGACGCGCGGACGCGGCTACGCGTGTGGCCGACATAGGCCTCGTAGGCGCCGTCGGCCATGCCGATCAGCGGCGCGGTGATCGCGAACGGGTGGATCGTGCCGTACGGCATCCGGAACAGCGGCCCGTCGTTGACCTCCTGGCCCGGGCACCGGACCTTCATCGTGTTCTGGAACGACAGCGTGCGGTGCTCGGGCACGAAGACGTCCTCGATCACGACGTCGTTGGAGCCGGTGCCGCGTAGGCCGACCGTGTCCCACACGTCGTCGATCGTGTAGTCGGAGCGCGGGACCAGGAACGTGCGGAAGTCGACCGGCTTGCCGTCGGGGCCCAGCACCAGACCACCGACGAGGACCCAGGTGGCGTGGTCGGACCCGGACGAGAAGCTCCAGCGGCCGGTGAACCGGTAGCCGCCGTCGACCGGGGTCGCCCGGCCCTGCGGGGCGTACGAGCTGGAGATGCGGGTGTCGAGGTCTTCCGCCCAGACCTCGCGCTGGGCCTCGTCGGCGAACAGGCCGACGTGCCAGGGGTGGACGCCGAGCACGGACGCGACCCAGCCGGTCGACCCGCAGGCGCTCGCGATCAGGCGGACCGCGCGGTAGAAGTACAGCGGGTGCGTCTCGTGGCCGCCGTAGCGGGCCGGCTGCAGCAGACGCAGGACGCCGCTCTCCTGGATCGCCTGGATCGACGCGGCCGGCACCTTACGGAGCTCTTCCGCCTCGGTCGCGCGCTCGTTGAGCGCGGGCAGGATGTCGCGAACCGCATCCAGCACCTTGTCGCCGACGCTGCTGTCCATCGCTGCGATCTCCGTCCATCGGGTGCGGGTAGTCTAGAACACGTTCTAGTCTATAACCTGTTCTATCTGACAGCCCGACGGATCGGGAGGATCGGCATGACGCTGACGAGCTCCGACGGAGACGTCCGGACGATCGACACCGGGGCGCCCCCGGCGCGGTACGCGCGGGGCTGGCACTGCCTGGGGTTGGCCGAGACGTTCCGGGACGGTGCACCGCACGCGGTGCAGGTGTTCGGCACCAAGCTCGTGGTCTTCGCCGACAGCGCCGGGGCGCTCCACGTCCTCGACGGCTACTGCCGGCACATGGGCGGCGATCTGACCCAGGGGACGATCAAGGGCGACGAGGTCGCCTGCCCGTTCCACGACTGGCGCTGGGGCGGCAACGGCCGGTGTGTCAGCATCCCCTACGCCCGGCGGGTTCCGCCCCGGGCTCGCACGCGCACCTGGCTGACGCTCGAGCGCAACGAGCAGTTGTTCGTCTACAACGACCCGGAGGGCAATCCCCCGCCGCCGGGGGTGGAGATCCCCTCGATCCTCTCTCCTTCGGAGCGGGATCAGTGGAGTGCCTGGACCTGGGATTCGATCCTGGTCGAGGGGGCCAACTGCCGGGAGATCATCGACAACGTCGTCGACATGGCGCACTTCTTCTACATCCACCACGCGTTCCCGGTGTTCTTCAAGAACGTGTTCGAGGGCCACGTCGCCTCGCAGTACCTGCACTCGCGGGCCCGGGCCGACACCGGCCTCGGCGCCGGCAGCGACCCCGGCGACCTGCTGAAGTCCGAGGCGTCGTACTACGGACCGTCGTACATGATCGACTACCTGACGAACGAGATGGCCAACGGCTTCTCGCTCGACACGATCCTGATCAACTGCCACTACCCGGTGACGCCGACGTCGTTCCGGCTGCAGTGGGGCCTGATGGTCAAGAACATCCCGGGCGTCGACGAGGTGACGTCGAACAAGATCGCCCGCAAGCTGACGAAGAGCTACGGGGTCGGGTTCCTGCAGGACGTCGAGATCTGGCGCAACAAGACGCCGATGGACAACCCGCTGCTGTGCGAGGAGGACGGGCCGGTCTACCAGCTCCGTCGCTGGTACGAGCAGTTCTACGTGGACGCGGCCGACGTGACCGGCGACATGGTGGCGCGGTTCGAGTTCGAGGTCGACACGACCCGGGCGGTCGAGACGTGGGAGGCGGAAGTCGCCGAGAACCTGGCTCGAACGGGCGACTCGTGACCCGGGCTCTCGACCCGGTCCGGGACGAGCAGCTGCACGGCGGGTTCCGGCCGGTCAGGTGCGGGGCGTGCACGACGACCGTGCTGGTGCGGCGGTCGTCGCCCCAGCAGACGTCGATCCAGTGGCCGGCGTCGGCGGCCTGCCCCGCGCTGCTCGACCGGGACGCATCGGGGACGCCGGTGGTGCACTGCGCGTCGGTGATGGCGGCGATCGGTGCCGCGGCTCGACGGGGCGATGTGTGACGTCGTACTCGCTGCGGGTCGCGTCGGTGGTGGCCGAGACGGCGGACGCCCGGTCGTTCGTCCTGGACGTGCCGCCGGAGCTGGCCGACGTGTTCGCGCACGAGCCGGGGCAGTTCCTGACCGTACGGGCCGCGTCGGTGGCGCGGTGCTATTCGCTGTGCAACGCGCCCGGCTCGCCGCTGACGATCACGGTCAAGCGGACCGTGGACGGGTTCGGGTCGGCCTGGATGTGCTCGTCGGTCGCCGAGGGCGACGTGCTGGAGGTGCTGCCGCCGGCCGGGCGGTTCACCCCGCGGTCGCTGGATGGATCGTTTCTGCTGGTCGCGGCCGGGAGCGGCATCACGCCGGTGCTGGGGATCCTGCGGACCGTGCTGGCGTCCGGATCCGGGACCGTGACGCTGTTCTACGCGAACCGGGACGAGCAGTCGGTGATCTTCGCCGGGGTGCTGCGAGAGCTGGCGGCCTCGTATCCCTCGCGGCTCCGGGTCGTGCACTGGCTGGAGTCGGTGAGCGGGTTGCCGTCGGCGGCCGCGTTGGAGGGGCTCCTGTCTCCGTTCGCGTCCGGGGCCGAGGTGTTCCTGTGCGGGCCGACGCCGTTCATGGAGGCGGTGGAGACGGCGCTGCGGTCGACGGACGTCGCCCGGGTGCACGTCGAGAAGTTCCAGTCGTTGGCCGAGGACCCGTTCGTGGCGTCGGCCGAGTCGTCGGTCGCGTCGTCGGTCGCGTCGTCGTCCGAGGAGGGTTTTGCGCTGGACGTCGAGATCGACGGGGCGGCCCACTCGCTGACCTGGCCGGCGGAACGCCGGATGCTCGACGTGCTGGTCGAGCACGGCCTGTCGGCGCCGTCGTCGTGCCGGGAGGGCCGGTGCGGGGCGTGCACGTGCCTGCTGCTGGACGGTGAGGTGGAGATGGTGAACAACGAGGTGCTGGATTCGGTGGACCTCGCCGACGGCTACGTCCTGGCCTGCCAGTCGCTGCCCAAGGTGGGCCCGTTCCGGGTGTCGTACGAGTGATGGACGCGCGCCCGGCCCAGCTGGACTCACCCGTCCTGCCGCGGCTCTTCAAGTACACCGGGAAGGCCTGGGTGGCCGTGTACCGGCTGACCAGGGGTCGCATCGGCGGCAAGTGGCGGATCGGCGCGGGGTGGCGCAAGCCGGTGCCGGTCCTGCTGCTCGATCACCGCGGCCGGAAGTCCGGCCGGCAGTACACGGTTCCGGTGCTGTACGTGGAGCACGGGTCGTCGCTGGTCGTGGTCGCGTCGCAGGGCGGGCGAGCCGAGCATCCGCAGTGGTACCGGAACCTGGTGGCGTCCCCGGAGACGTCGGTGCAGGTGCGGGGCTCGCGTCGGGCGGTGCGGGCGGCGGTGGCCACGGGCGCGGAGCGGGCCGAGCTCTGGGAGCTGGCCGTGTCGGTCTACGCCGACTTCGCTACGTACCAGAGCTGGACCGACCGGGAGATCCCGGTGATAGTGCTGTCTCCGCTGGATCGAAGCTCCCGCACTCGGCCGTGACCTCGGCCGTCTGCAGGGCCGCGGCGACGAAGTCGTCGATCACCGGCGACGTGCGCGAGGCCGCGACCGCGAGGCACACCTGATCGGACGCCAGGTCGGCGACCGGCACGTAGCTGATGTCGGGGCGCGAGTAGAACACGGTCTCCGAACGCCCCACGAACGAGACGCCCCGACCGGCGGCGACGTGCTCGAGCTTCTCCTCCACTCCCCGCACCCGGAGCCCGGAGTCGGGGTGCGGGCGCCGGGTGGGCTGCGCGCTCGGCCCGGCCGGCCAGATCAGCGGCTCACCGGCCAGGTCGGCCTCGGCGATCTGCTCCTTGCCGGCCAGCCGATGGCCGACCGGTAGCACCGCCACCTGCGGCTCGGTGTAGAGCGGGATCACGCGCAGGCCGGTCTCGTCGATCGGCAACCGCACGTAGCCGACGTCGATGCGGCCGTCGAGCAGCATCGCGGCCTGGTCGTCCCACTCGAGCCGCTGCACGTCGACCACGACGTCGGGATGCCGGACCTCGAACGCACGGGCCGCCGGGATCACCGGGATGCCGGTGCGGAAACCGACCATCAGCCGCCGGCCGCCGCGGGCGGCCACCGACACCCGGCGGCGGACCGCCTGGGCGGAGGCCAGCAGCGGACCGGCGTCGGCCAGCAACTGATGGCCGGCCTCGGTGAGCGTGACGCCGTGCCGGTCGCGGGTGAACAGCTCGGCGCCGAGTTCGTGCTCCAGCGCGCGGATCTGCCTGCTGAGCACCGGCTGGGCGATGTGCAGATCGTCGGCGGCGCGGCCGAAGTGCAGCCGCTCGGCCACCGCGGCGAAGTAGCGCAGCTTGCGCAGGTCCAGATCCATGGTGCCTCCCGGACCGGTGATGCCCTCACGGTATCACCGCGTCCGAAAGAGGTCTTGGACGGTCGATCGGGCCGGTGGCACGGTCGATTGCGTAGCCAATTCAACGGAGCACATCGTGGGAAAGCTCGACGGCAAGGTCGCGGTAATCACCGGCGGGTCCAGCGGCCTGGCCCTGGCCGGCGCCAAACTATTCGTCGAAGAAGGTGCGTACGTCTTCATTCTGGGCCGACGACAGGACGCCTTGGACGAGGCCGTTTCGCAGATCGGCCGGAACGTCACCGCGGTCCAGGGTGACGCGGCCGAATTGGACGACCTGGACCGGTTGTTCGACACGGTCGAGCGGGAAAAAGGCTCGATCGACGTGCTGTGGGCCAGCGCCGGAATGGGTGAACCCGCGGTTCTCGGCGAGATCACCGAGGAACAGTTCGACCGCGCGTTCCGGCTCAACGCGCGCGGCACGCTGTTCACCGTGCAGAAGGCGTTGCCGCTGATCAACGACCACGGCTCGATCCTGATGACCGGGTCCAACGCCTCGCTCGGCGCCTTCCCGGGCTGGAGCCTCTACGCCGGGAGCAAGGCGGTTCAGCAGGCCTGGGCCCGCGTCTGGCTCAACGAACTGCGCGACCGCAAGATCCGGGTCAACGTCCTGACCCCGGGCCAGGTCGCGACGGCCAAACAGGAAGAACTGTTCGACGAGGCCACCAAGGCCGCCTTCGAATCGCTCATTCCGCGGGGAGCAATGGGACGCCCCGACGAAATAGCCACCATCGCGCTGTTCCTCGCGTCCGACGACTCCAGTTACGTCAACGGGCTGGAACTGGTCGCCGACGGCGGAACCACCGCTATCTGAATAGGAAATTCTCATGAGCAGCATCACTCTTGTCGGTACCGGAAACATGGCCCGGGCCATCGGCACGCTCGCGGTGGCGGGCGGGAACACGGTCGAGGTCATGGGCCGTGATCAGGCCAAGGCTTCGGAGTTGGCCGAGACCCTGGGCGGCGGGACGACGACGGGCCAGTGGCTCGCGGTGCCGGCCGGGGACATCGTCATCACGGCCCTGCTGGCCGACGGCGTGGTGCCGGTCGTCGCCGAGTTCGGGGACGCGCTGGCCGGCAAGGTCGTCGTCGACATCAGCAACCCGTTCAACGCCACGTTCGACGGGCTGTCGCACGGAGAGGAGACGTCGATCGCGCGGGAGGCGTCCAAGGTGGCTCCGGCCGGGGCGAGCGTGGTGAAGGCGTTCAACACGATCTTCCGGAACGTGCTGGAGAACGGCCGGCCGGAGGTGTTCGTCGCCGGCGACGATGCGTCGGCCAAGGCGGCGGTGGGGGCGTTCGTCGAGAGCCTGGGGTTGCGTCCGCGGGACGTGGGCGGCCTGGCGATGGCGCACTGGCTCGAAGGGATGGGGCTGGTGACGGTGAGTCTGGCGAACAACGGGGTCGGCCACTGGGATTTCGCACTCGGCGTCGACGAGTTCGCTCGCTGACGTCGAGGGCCGGGAAGCGTTGTCGCTTCCCGGCCCTCGGCTTCGGCTGGTGAGTCAGTTCCCGCGGTTCGGCGGGGCGCTCGATCGCGCCGCTGACGCGAGGGATGTTCCGCTCGCGACACTCCGGATCGTCTGTACGGCGCAGCGGGCTCCACCGCAACGTGGCCTGGCTCGCGACGGCGCCTGTCGCCGGCCGTGGATCCTGCTGCCCAGCCCGCCGCGTTTCGCCGTCCCGGCCGGGGGCTCGGCGATGTTGCTCGGGCCGTCTTCGTCCGGGTGCCAGAGCAGGATCGTCGGGGTCAAGGAACGGGTGGCGCCTCGGCTCATGACGTCGGGGTGGACGGCTAGTTGTTCGGTGTGGTGGGTCGAGAGGTCGGCGAGCATCAGCGCTGAGCTGGTGTTGTAGCGGACGAAGCGATCGGCGGCTGTCGCCGAGCGGTCGTCGGCGATCGCGCCCGGTAGGGGCCATGCGCCGGTGCCGTCTCGGTGCTCGAGGTCCGGGGTGGCCGGCAGAATGCGGACGCCGGTGGTGTCCGGGGGGCGGCCCTGGGTGATCCGGACGTCTCCGGTCGGGCCCAGCCTCGGGCTGGACGGCCAGGCTACCCAGCGGTCGTTTGCGGCGACGTTCAGCGAGACTTTGCCGGCCGGCTGGGCGGATCCGTCGATCAGGCGGAGGTCACCGGTGGCCGGGGTCCATACCCGGATTCCGGTGGAGGTGCGCTCCGTTGGGAGCTCCGCTAGACGGCCGAGCGACCGTATAGCGCCCGCCCCACTCCACCCGAGCCCTCACCGCACCCACCCACGCCTACTCTTCGACCAAGCGCGCCTTCACCGCGGCCACCGCTCGGTGCACCGCTTCCCGCGACTCGTCCGTGTCATCGAGCACATCAAAGCTATGGCGCCCGTTCGGCACCTCCACGACCTCGACGTCTGCAGCCGCCGCCACGAACGACGCCACCCCCTCGGCCACCACCGGCTGCTCCAGCCCGGCCCTCGTCAGCACGATCGGCAACGCCCCGGCCGAGCGCACCGCCGACACCGGCCGGAATCGCTCGTCCACCGGCCACCCGGGCGGCACGGCCACCACCGGATACGACAGCGCGACACACCGCAGCCACTCCGCCGACGAAGAGAGCCAGTCCGCCGACAGCAACCCGCCCCCCGAGAAGAACCACAGCGCTATTCGCGACGGGTCCACGCGCGGGTCGGCGCGCACCGCGTCCACCGCCGCGGCCACGTCGGCGGCCGCAACCGGGTACCGCGTCGGATCGGTCAGCCCGTGCTCCACCACGACCGCGACCAGACCCTGCGACGACACCAACGACCCGTACCCCTGGAACAGCGGCCAGTCGCGCGGCCGTGGGGTCACCCCTGACGGCAACGGCCCGCCGTGCACGAACACCACCGCGGGCCGCGGCCCGTCGACGTCCGGATAGTAGAAATCGAGAGCGCCCCGGCGTGAAGCGACCACCGGCACGATCTTCACCACGAACGGCTTCAAGTGATCAGGCACGGCGCCGACGGTACGCAGCCGCCCGTTCCGGCAACACGCATTTTTGCCAACACCCAATTTTGCTCAGTACCGCCGGAACACGTACACCGCCGAATCCAGCTCGGGCGGCAGCACCAGCCCACTGAGCCGCGAATCCAGCTCGAACGAAAACCCCCGCTGCTTCCGGTACGCCGCCCAGTCCCCGGAGGCGTGCTCGTGCTTACTCCCGATCACGACGTACAACTGCACGCTCGGCGTAGCGAACACCGCCCGCTCGAACGAATTCCCGGCCGGCGGCCACGAGCACACCACCACCGGCGGCTGATACCGCCGCAACGCCCGCACCGCATCCAGCCGCTCCACCGAATCCCCGAAAGCGACCTGCGACCAGCTGTGGTCGTCCGTCGCCCGCACGGCCACCCCCGCCAACCCCAACAACCGCGACAACGTCCCGTCCCCGGCCGCGATCTCCAAACAGTCGCGCCCGTCGATCAGCGTCGCCAGCGCCTCGATCAGCTCCCGGGAGTAGAAGCAGTAGATGCCCTTCTTCTGCACCAGCGGCATCAGCAGCCGCTTCTGCCACACGAACGGCCACACCAGACGAAAGAGCCGCAGCGACACCGCCTTCCGGGTCAGCCCGGACGAGAACAGCAGCTTCTGCGCGACCCACCCGTTGAGCAGGTTGAACCGCACCCGCCCGGACTCGATCCCGGTCGCCGCCGACATCGCCAGCTGCCGCACGAGCGCCGTCGTCATCTGCCGCCGCACCTGCGCCCGCAACTCCTGCTCCCCGTCGAACGCCCCGCCCCGGCCAGACCGCCCACCCCGGCCAGACCCCTTACCGCGACCGGACCGCCCACCGCGCCCAGGCCGCGCCCCGCGGCCAGGCCCCGCGCTAGACGAGCCACTCCCCGCAGAGGACAACGCGTACGACGCCAGCTCCCCCCGCGCCGCGGCCGCCCCCACGTCCCGGGCCACGACCTCCCAGTCCGACGGGTACTCCGCGCGCAGTTCGTCCAGCGACGGCTCCCCCGCGAGCCACGTCCGCACGTCGGCTGTGTTCCGATACACCACCTAGGCCCCATCGGCACCAGATGAACAGAGTTGAGACTGTCCGGCCCCCGATTGCCGCCGGAAGCAAACCGCGTCATCGTGGTAGTCGTGCCAGCGTTCGCTCGTGATCCCGGGACGGCGGCGTACTACGACCAGCGCGCCGAAGAATACGACGAATGGTACGAGAGCCTCGGCCGGTTCGCGGCCCGCTCCCGCCCGGGCTGGTCCGGTGAGGTCGACGACCTGTGCCGCTTCGTCCACGCGCTCCCGCCCATGCGGACGCTCGACGTCGGCTGCGGCAGCGGCTTCCTGACCCGGCACCTGCAGGGCTACGTCGTCGCGCTCGACCAGAGCCCGTCGATGGTGGCCCTGGCCCAGCGACGGATGCCGCACGGCGTCGCGATGCGCGGTGACGCCCTCGACCTGCCGTTCGCCGACGACAGCTTCGACCGGGTCTTCACCGGGCACTTCTACGGCCACCTGCCGCCCGGCGAGCGCACCACGTTCCTGGCCGAGGCCCGCCGGGTCGCGCGGGAGCTCGTCGTCGTCGACACCGCACTCCAAGACGGTCACCCCGGCGAGCAGCAGCAGGAGCGCATCCTCAACGACGGCTCCCGCCACCACGTCTTCAAGCGGTTTCTCACCGCGGAGCAGCTCGCGAGCGAGATCGGCGGTCAGCCGGTGCTGACCGGCGACTGGTTCGTCGCCGCCACGGCCTCCCGCTGAATCTCCAGCGCGATGTCGATCAGCTGGTCCTCCTGGCCGCCGACCAGCTTCCGGGCCCCGGCCCGCACCAGGATCTCGGCGCCCGAGACGTCGTACCGCTCGGCCTGCCGGAACGCGTGCTTCAGGAAGCTCGAGTACACGCCGGCGTAGCCCATGATCAGCGCCATCCGGTCGAGCTTGCACTCCTCCGGCATCGTCGGCAGCACGACGTCCTCAGCGGCGTCGACGATGGCAAAGAAGTCGACCCCGGTCTCGATGCCGAGCTTGTCGCACACCCCGACGAACGCCTCCACCGGCGTGTTGCCCGCGCCGGCCCCGAACCGCCGGGTCGACCCGTCGATCTGGGCCGCCCCGGCCCGCACCGCCAGCACCGAGTTCGCGACGCCCAGCCCGAGGTTCTCGTGCCCGTGGAAGCCCACCGACGCATCCGAACCGAGCTCGGAGACCAGCGCCGAGACCCGGTCGCCGACCTGGTCCAGCACCAGCGCACCGGCCGAGTCCACCACGTACACGCACTGGCATCCGGCGTCGGCCATGATCCGCGCCTGCGCGGCCAGCGCTGATGGCGGCTGCGAGTGCGCCATCATCAGGAACCCGACGGTCTCCAACCCCAGCTCCCGGGCCAGCCCGAAGTGCTGGATCGACACGTCGGCCTCGGTGCAGTGCGTGGCCACCCGGCAGATCGACGCACCGTTGTCGGCTGCCGCCCGGATGTCGTCCTTCACTCCGACGCCGGGCAGCATGAGGAACGCGATCTTCGCCCGCTGGGCGACGGAGACCGCTACGGAAATCAGCTCCTGCTCCGGCGTGCGGCTGAACCCGTAGGTGAACGAGGACCCGCCCAGCCCGTCGCCGTGCGTCACCTCGATCACCGGCACCCCGGCCGCGTCCAGCGCGCCCACGACGGCCGCGACCTCGGACGACGTGAACTGGTGCCGCTTCGCGTGCGACCCGTCGCGCAGCGACGTGTCGGTGATCCGGATCATGCCGGCACCCCCTTGGACGCGAGTTCCGCGCCGACCCGGACGGCCGCCGCGGTCATGATGTCGAGGTTCCCGGCGTACGGCGGCAGGTAGTCGCCCGCGCCCTCCACCTCGATGAACACGCTCACCCGGGTGCGCCCGTCGACCTCGTCGAACTGCACCTCGTTCAGCAGCCGGTACCCGGGCACGTAGGTGGCCACGTCCGCCACCATCGCCGCCACCGAAGCAGCCACCGCGGAGAAGTCGGACCCCGAAGGGATCGCGCAGAAGATCGTGTCGCGCATGATCATCGGCGGCTCGGCCGGGTTCAGCACGATGATCGCCTTGCCCCGCTCGGCTCCGCCGATCGTCTCCAGCCCGCGGCTGGTCACCCGGGTGAACTCGTCGATGTTCGCCCGCGTCCCCGGACCGGCCGAGCGCGACGCGACCGTCGCGACGATCTCCGCGTACTGCACGGTCGCGGCCCGGGAGACCGCGGCCACGATCGGGATCGTCGCCTGCCCCCCGCAGGTGATCAGGTTGACGTTCGTCGCCCCGAGTTCGTCCCCCAGGTTCACCGGGGGGATGACCTGCGGTCCGACGGCCGCCGGGGTCAGGTCGACCGCGACGATGCCGGCCTCCGCGTACCGCGGTGCGTTCGCCCGGTGGACGTAGGCCGACGTCGCTTCGAAGACCAGATCCGGACGCTCGTCCTGAGCCAGTAGCCAGTCGACGCCACCGGCGCTGACCTCGAGCCCGGCGTCGGCCGCCCGCTTGAGGCCTTCGCTGTCGGGGTCGATGCCGATCATCCAGCGCGGCTCGATGGTGCCCGAGCGCAGCAGCTTGTACATGAGGTCGGTGCCGATGTTGCCGGATCCGACGATGGCCGCCGTGGTCACGATTCACCTCGCTGAGCAGGGATTTTCGCCAGCTGTGGGACGTCCGCAGGAGCAAACGTGAGCGTGACCGCGCCGAGGGGTCCGAACTCGGCGCGGAACCGGTCGCCGGGGCGAGCGTCGACGGCTCGGGTGCAGGAACCGGGCAGCACCACGTGACCGGCCCGCAGCCGGACGCCGAACCTCGCCACCGTGCGGGCGAGCCAGGCGACCGCGACCAGCGGATTGCCGAGCACGGCGGCGGAGGTGCCGGAACCGGCCGCCTCGTCGTTGCGGTAGAGCGCGACCGGGAGCGCGGTCAGGTCGACGCGCCGGGGGTCGAGCCGGGCCGCGCCGAGGACGAACCCGGCCGAGGACGCGTTGTCGGCGATCGTGTCGGGCAGGGCGATCTTCCAGTCGACGATGCGGCTGTCGATCAGCTCGAGCGCGGGCGCGATCGCCTCGGTGGCGGCCAGCGCCTGCTCCTCGGTGCAGTCTTCCGGCAGGTCGTCGCCGAGGATGAACCCGACCTCGGGCTCGACCCGGGGCAGCAGGTAGCGCCCGGTATCGACCGGGGTGTTCTCGGTGCACCGCATGTCGGCGAGCAGGTGGCCGTAGTCGGGCTCGTCGACGCCCATCATCTGCTGCATGGCCTTGGACGACAGGCCGACCTTGTGCCCGACGACCGGCGCGGTCCGGCGCTCGATGTTGAGCAGCTGGATCCGGTAGGCGTCGCCGACGTCGATGCCGGGATACGTCGTGATCAGCGGCGGGATCGCCACCCGGTCGCGCTCGGCGTCGCGCAGCGCGTCGGCGGCCGCCGCGAGGTCGGTGGAATCGAGCACCGGCGCTCCCCTCTGTGACCTAGAACGCGTTCTTTTTCGGACCGACGCCCACCATAGCGGTGCGCCCGGGTCAAACTATAACGTGTTCCAGAAACGGGAGGAGCGCCGATGTCGGAGAGCTACGACCTGGTCGTCGTGGGTGCCGGTGGGGCCGGGATGGCCGCGGCGCTGACCGCGGCCTCGGCCGGCCTGCGCACGATCGTGGTCGAGAAGGCGCCGCACTACGGCGGTTCGACCGCGCGCTCCGGCGGCGGGGTGTGGATCCCGAACAACCACGTGCTGGCCCGGGACGGCGTCCCGGACACCCCGGAGGCCGCCCGGACCTACCTGGACCACATCGTCGCGACGGCCGCCCAGCCCGGGGACTCCGACTTCGCCTCGCTCCGCGAGGCCTACCTGCGGCACGGCCCCGACATGCTCGCGCTCGTCGAACGCGAGACCCCGCTCCGGCTGGGCTGGGTGCGCGACTACTCCGACTACTACCCGGAAGCCCCAGGCGGACGCCCCGGGGGCCGGTCGATCGAGCCCCGCCCGCTGCCGTCCTCGGTGCTGGGCCGCTTGCGCCCGGGGCTGGAGCCGCCGTACCTGGCCGCGCGGAACGGGATGGCGATCACCCAGGCCGAATTCCGCTGGCTGAACCTGGTGCTGCGCCATCCGCGCGGTCTGCTGACCGCCGCCCGGGTCGGGGCCCGGCTCGGGGTGAGCCGGGCCCGTCGGCAGGAACTCCTGACGATGGGCCAGGCGCTGGCCGCCGGGCTGCGGGCCGGGCTGGCCCGGCACGACGTGCCGGTGTGGCTGTCGACGCCGATGCTGGAGCTGGTCGTCGCGGACGGACGCGTGACCGGGGTGCGGGTGGCGGCCCGGGGGGCCGAGCCGGAGGTACTGCTCGCGTCGCGCGGGGTCCTGCTGACGACCGGCGGGTTCGAGCGCGACGACACGATGCGCAAGCGCTACCAGAAGGAGCCGATCGGCACCGAGTGGACGGTGGGCGCCGAGGCGAACACCGGCGACGGGATCCGGTCGGCCCAGGAGCTCGGCGCCGCGGTGGAGCTGATGGACGACGCCTGGTGGGGGCCGTCGGTGCCGCTCCCCCGGGGTCCGTACTTCCTGCTGGCCGAGCGGACGTTGCCCGGTTGCGTGCTGGTCGACGTCGACGGGCAGCGGTTCGTGAACGAGGCGGCGCCGTACGTGGACGCGGTGCACGCGATGTACGCGTCGGATTCGCCCAAGGTGCCGACCTGGCTGGTGTTCGACCAGCGGTACCGCGACCGGTACCTGTTCACCGCGCGCGGGCCGCGCCAGCCGCTGCCGTCGTCGTGGTACCGGGCCGGGGTGGCGGCGAAGTCGTCGACGCTGGCCGGGCTGGCGTCGAAGATCGGGGTGCCGTCGTCGGCGCTGGCCGACACCGTGGCCCGCTTCAACGGGTTCGCGGCCTCGGGCCGGGACCTCGATTTCGGGCGGGGCGAGTCGGCCTACGACCGGTACTACGGGGACCCGCGGAACAAGCCCAACCCGTGCCTGGCGCCGCTGGAGAAGGCGCCGTTCCACGCGGTGAAGATCGTCCCCGGCGACCTGGGGACGAAGGGTGGCCTGGTGACCGACGAGCGCGCGCGGGTGCTGCGCGAGGACGGGTCGGTGATTCCCGGGCTGTACGCGGCCGGGAACTCGAGCGCGCTGGTGATGGGCCGGACGTACGCCGGGCCGGGGGCGACGCTGGGGCCGGCGATGACGTTCGGGTACCTCGCGGCGCTGGATGCGGCTGGTGCACTATAGACACTCGTGGCTCCCTCAGAAGCAGCGCCGCCCGGTATCGACGTCTCGGTGGCGCACCCGGCCCGGCGGTACGACTACTGGCTCGGCGGCACCGTCAACTTCGCGGCTGACCGGGCGTCCGGAGATGCGATCGCGGCCGCCTTCCCGCAGACGCGAACGGCGGCGATCGAGAACCGGCGTTTCCTCGGGCGGGCCGTCTCGTGGCTGTACCACGAGGCGGGCGTCCGGCAGTTTCTCGATGTCGGCACCGGGATCCCCGGCGTGGGGACGGTGCACGAGCTCGCGCCGGAGGCGCGGGTGGTCTACGTGGACAACGACCCGATCGTGCTGTTGCACTCGGCGCCGTTGCTCTCGGCGAACACGACCTACCTCGAGGGCGACCTGCGCGCGCCGGACGAGATCCTGGCCCGGGCGCCGATCGACTTCGACCAGCCGGTCGGGCTGCTGGTGGTCTCCGTGCTGCACTTCCTGGAGGACGCGGAGTCGCCCTACGCGCGGGTCGCCGCGCTGGTGGACGCGCTCGCGCCGGGCAGCTACCTCGCGCTGACCCACGGGACGATCGACCACCAGACGCCGGCCGAGCTCGAGGCGATGGCGCCGATCATGAAGGCGACGCCCGGGCAGTTCCGGTCGTTCGACGAAGTGTCGCGGTTCTTCGACGGGTTGACGCTGGTGCAGCCCGGTCTGGTGTCGATCGCGGACTGGCCCGAGCCCACCGGCCCGACGCCGGCCGAGGTCGCGATGTGGGGCGGTATCGGCCGGAAGCCGTAGCCCCCGAGACGTAGTCTCGCTCGCGTGAGCGAGCCGGTGGCGGAGAAGCGGGTCAGCTGGGCCGAACTGTTCTTCGACCTGGTCTTCGTCTATGCGGTGACCCGGATCTCGCTGCTCCTCGGAACGGACCACTCGGCGCTCGGGCTGCTGCGCGGGCTGATCGCGTTCGTGCCCGTGTACTGGCTCTGGGTGGGCACGGCGATCCAGACCAACCACCGGGACGTGGCCCGGCCGGTGCTGCGGATCGCGCTGTTCGCGGTGGCGCTGGTCGCGTTGTTCATGGCGCTGGCGCTGCCCGAGGTGTTCGCGGAGTCGGCGCTGTTGTTCGCGGTCGCGTACTGGATCGGCCGGTTCGTGCTCGCGGCCGTGTCGGTCAGCGGGCCGGGGCATCCGGTCGTCAGCCCGTACCTGGTCAGCGTGGTGGCCACCGGTCCGCTGCTGGTGGTCGGCGCGCTGCTGTCGCCCGGGCCGCGGACCGTGGTGTGGGCGCTGGCCGCGCTGATCGATCTGGCCACCCCGTGGTTGCTGCGCTCCCGGATGGCGTCGATCCACTTCGACGCCGCTCATCTCGCCGAGCGGTTCGGCCTGTTCGTGCTGATCGCGCTGGGTGAGTCGGTGGTGGTGATCGGCGAGTCGGCCGACGAGCACGGGCTGGACCTGGCCAGCGGAGTCGCCGTGGCCGGGGCGTTCGTGCTGGCCTGCGCGCTGTGGTGGGTGTACTTCCACTTCGCCGCCGACGCCGTGCGGCACGCGCTGGCGACGGCCGAGGTGCAGCTCGACATCACCCGGACCGTGCTCTCGTACGGGCACCTCTCGTTCATCGCCGCGATCGTCCTGGTGGCCGTGGGTCTGCACGAAGCGGTGGCGCGCCCCACCGAGCACGTGGGGTATCTGCTGGGCGCCGGCGTGGCGCTGTACCTGCTGACGTTCGGGTACACCCGCTGGCGGATGTTCCGGCTGGTCTCGAAGACCCGGGTGACCGCGGGGGTGGCGGCCCTGCTCGTGACGCTCGGGCTGCCGCTGATGCCCGCTCTGGCCGGGGTGGCGCTGCTCGCGGCCGTGGTGATCGCGCTGAACGTCTACGAGTGGCTCACCAACGACCGGATCAGCTGGCGGGCCCGCCTCCGCGAGCGGTGACGCGGAGACGGGCACCCGAGGTCAGCCGGCCGGCGGGATGTTGTGGTTGATGCGGAACAGGTTCTGCGGGTCGTAGGCCGTCTTGAGCTCCACCAGCCGGGCGTACGCGACCGGCTCGTAGGCCCTCTCGACCGCGTCGGCCGTGGTGTCGTAGCTGGTCAGAAAGTTGACGAACTTTTCGCCGGTCGACCACGGCGCCAGCGCGGCCAGCAGGCCCTCGAGCGGGCCGCGGAGCGCGTCCTTCATTCCCGGCTCGCCGGCCGCCCCCACGAAGCACTGGAACGGCGCGTCGCGGTGGGCGACCGCGTTCGGCACCTGGGGGTCGCGTCCGAGGGCGCCGCCGAACTGGCGGATCTCGACCAGCATGACCGCGGTGTCGACGTCCGGGCCGGCCGCGGCGACGAGGGCATCGGCCGCCTCCCGGGGGAACTCGCGGAGCATCGTCGAGAGCTCGTACACCGGCAACGGGTCGACCGGGTCGGAGTGGATCGCGGCCAGGCCGGTGTACGGCATCTCGGCGACCGTGTCGACGAGCCGGGGTCCGGCCGCGCGCAGCTCGTCGGCGATGCGCTCTCCGTCGGCCGCCGAGCCCAGGTAGGAGAAGCGGACGTGCAGGCTGAACCGGCCGCGCAGCGGCTCGGGGACGAACGGCGCCGGAGGCAGCCGGAGGAACGCGAACGAGAGCGTCAGCTCGTCGGGCGCGTCGGCGGCGAGCCGACGGTAGACGTCGAGCACCGCGTCGACGTGCTCGCCGCCGAAGTACATGGCGCCGCCGTACAGGCGGGTCACCGGCACCAGGCCGACCGTGAGCGAGGTGACCACGCCGAAGTTCCCCTTGGCGCCGCGCACGGCCCAGAACAGGTCGGGCTCGGTGTCGGCGTCGATCGTGCGCAGCTCGCCGTCGGGCGTGACGATCTCCGCGGCGAGCACGTGGTCGGCGGCGTAGCCGTACGTCCGGCCGAGCGCCGGGCTGAGGCCACCGCCGAGCGTGAAGCTCACGACGCCGACGTTCGTCGCCGAGCCGGCGATCGGCGCCAGCCCGTTCTCGGCGGCCGCGTCGATCAGGGCCTGCATGCGGGCCGCCGGGCCGACCGTCGCCGTGCGGGCGTCCGCGTCGATCGTGATGCCGTCCATCCGGCGGACGTTGATCATCACCGCGTCGTCGGCGGACACGGCGGCGCCGTGGCCGGTCGCCACGACCGCCACCGGGAGGTCCCGGGCGGCGGCGAACCGCACGGCGGCCTGCACGTCAGCGACCGTGGCGGCGCCGACCACCACGGCCGCGCGGTGGCTCAGGGCCAGGTTCCAGGTGGCGGTCTCCTCGTCGTACCGGTCGTCGCCCGGCTGCAGAACCGGGCCCGTCACGTCCGCGGCCAGGCGAGCCACGGCTCCCGGGTCCAGGGTCATCGTCTCCGTCGTCATGCAAAAAACCTGACCGGAGGCGAAGTCCCTCAATCCTTCAGTCCACAGTGTTCACTGGCCTGACACGTTGCTGAGGACCAGGCCGCTGGTCGGGACGCCGGTGCCGGCCGTCACCAGCACCACCTCGGCGCCGTCGATCTGGTTCACCGCGGTGCCCCGGAGTTGGCGGACACCCTCGGCGATCCCGTTCATACCGTGGATGTACGCCTCGCCGAGCTGCCCGCCGTGCGGGTTGGTCGGCAGCGCACCGTCCAGCCCCAGCGCACCCGAGGCGACGAACCCCGGGGCCTCTCCCCGGCCGCAGAAGCCCAGCTCCTCCAGCTGCATCAGCACGAACGGCGTGAAGTGGTCGTACAGCACGGCCACGTCGATGTCGGCCGGCGTCACTCCGGCCTGGGCCCAGAGCTGCCGGCCCACGACGCCGAGCTCCGGCAGCTGGGTCAGGTCGTCACGGTAGTAGCTCGTCATCAGGTACTCGTCGGTGCCGCTCCCCTGGGCCGCGCCCCGGATCACGACCGGCGCGTGCCGGAGATCCCGCCCGCGATCCAGAGACGTGACGACGACGGCCACCCCGCCGTCGCTCTCCTGGCAGCAGTCGAACAGCCGCAGCGGGTCGCAGATCCAGCGCGACGCCTGGTGCTCCTCCAGCGTGATCGGACGCTGGTAGAACCAGGCCGCCGGGTTCGTCGCCGCGTGCGCGCGCATCGTCACCGCGACCCGCCCGAGATCGGCGGTGGACGCCCCGTACGTGTGCAGGTACCGCTGGGCGAACATCGCCACCCAGCCGGCCGGCGTCGCGAGCCCGAACGGATACGCCCACCCGGCGTCCACCCCGGACGACGTCGGGGCCAGCGCGAGTCCCTGCTGCACCTGCCCGAACCGGTGGCCGGACCGTTCGTTGAACGCCCGGTAGCAGACCACGACCTTCGCCGCCCCGGTCGCGACCGCCATCGCCGCCTGCTGGACGGTCGCGCAGGCCGCTCCGCCGCCGTAGTGAATCCGGCTGAAGAACGTCAGCTCGGGGATGCCCAGTTCCCGGGCGACCGCGATCTCGGTGTTGTTGTCCTGGGTGAACGTGACCAGCCCGTCGACGTCGGCGGCGGTGAGGCCGGCGTCGTCCAGGGCCGCGCGGATCGCCTGCACGGCGAGTTTGAGCTCGCTGCGACCGGAGTCCTTGGAGAAGTCGGTGGCGCCGATGCCCACCAGAGCCGCTGTCACCGCGTCACCTCCACCGTGCCGCGGACGTGGTCGCCGCGGCTCACCCGGCCCACCACCGTGACGGTCGTGACCCCGTCGTCCACCGACGTCACCGACCCGGAGAACGTCAGCCGGTCGTACGCGTAGCAGGGCACGCCGAGGCGAATCTTGACCCGGCCGACCCGGGCGGACGGCCCGGCCCAGTCGGTGACGTACCGCTGGACCAGCCCGGTCGTCGTCAGGATGTTGACGAAGATGTCCTGCGAGCCGCGCGCCACGGCCAGGTCGCGGTCGTGGTGCACCTCCTGGAAGTCGCGGGTCGCGAGCGCGGTGCTCACGACGAACGTCGGCGTGACGTCGATGCTCAGTTCCGGCAGGTCGGTCATCGCGCCCGCCAGGCCGGGAGCGTCAACGAGTCGTCGATCTTCTGCCAGAACACCTCGACCGGCGTGCCGATCCGCACGTCGTCGACGACCTCTCCGAGCATGCGGACGCCTTCCTCGAGCTCCACCAGCGCGACGACGTACGGAGCCGCCCGACCGGGCACCGGCGGGTGGTGGTGCACGACGTAGCTGAAGACCGTGCCGCGGCCGCCGGACACCACGAACCCGACCGCGTCCGAGCCGCACGACAGGCAGAACGGCCCGGGCGGATGCCGTAGCGCCCCGCACTCGCCGCACCGCTGGATGCGCAGCTCGTTCGCCGCCGTGCCGGCCCAGAAGAACTCGGTGTCCCGGCTGATCACCGGCCTCAGGACCGGTGATGGCGCGGCGGCGCGCGGCTTGAACTTCAGCACCCGCCAGGCCATTTCGGCCACCGGCTCGTCGTCGACGTACCAGGTGTTGTGGGTGGTCACGAACCAGCCTTCGCCGAGCGCGGTCTGCTTCGGGCCGGTGACCTCGCCGAGCCGCGAGCGCACGCTCACCAGCTCACCCGGCTCCAGGTAGCGGTGGTAGGTCTGGTCGCAGTCGGTCGCGACGATCGACGGGTACCCGGCCTCGGTGAGCGCCGTGAGCATCAGCCAGAGCGGGTCGTCGGCGTCGCGGACCCGGCCCAGCCCGGGCATCGTCCAGACCTGGATCATCGCCGGCGGCGCGACGATCCCGGGATGCCCGGCGGCTGTCGCGGCCTCCGGCGACACGTAGACCGGGTTCGCGTCGCCGAGCGCGTCCAGCCAGGCGTGCATGGTCGGGACGTTCACCGGGTCACGGGCGACGAACGGCTCGCTCTCGCCACGGGCCCGGATCTCCTCCGCGGCCGCCAGGATGTCGGTCATCGGGGAACCCTCTCCAGCCCGAGGCCCGCGGTGGCGATGAGCTCGCGCTGGATCTCGTCCACGCCGCCGCCGAACGTCAGGACCGTGTTGCGTTTGCGTTGGACGTCGAGCCAGCGGAGCAGTGCGGCGGTCTCCGGGTCGGCCGGATCGCCGTGCCGGACGACCACGTCTTCGAGCAGCGGGCCGATCCACTGCACCGCCTGAGCGCCGAAGACCTTGGTGGCCGAGGCGTCGGCGATCTCCCCCGGGCCGAGTTCACGTCCGGCGGACGCTGCCACCTGCCAGTTGAGGAGCTCGTTGGCGCGCTGGAACGCGTGCACCCGCCCGAGCGAGCGGCGCACGTCGGGGAGCGAGAGCAACGGCTCGCCCGACGGCGTGGACCGCGACGACGCCCACTCGCGCACCCGGTCGAGCAGCCCGCCGATCCGGCCGGCCGGGCCGAGCATCACCCGCTCGTGGTTGAGCTGCGTGGTGATCAGGCGCCAGCCCCGGTTCTCCTCGCCCACCAGCATCCCCACCGGGACCCGGACGTTCCGGTAGTAGGTCGCGTTGACGTGATGCGCGCCGTCCGAGGTGATGATCGGCGTCCACGAGTAGCCCGGGTCCGTGGTGTCGACGATCAGGATCGAGATCCCGCGGTGCTTCGGCGCGTCCGGATCGGTGCGGCAGGCCAGCCAGACGAAGTCGGCGTCGTGACCGCCGGTCGTGAAGATCTTCTGCCCGTCGACGACGTAGTCGGAGCCGTCGAGCACGGCCCGGGTCTTCAGGGACGCCAGATCCGTGCCGGCCTCGGGCTCGGTGTAGCCGATCGCGAAGTGCACCTCGCCGCGCAGGATCGCGGGCAGGAAACGCTCGCGTTGGGCGTCGGTTCCGTACTTCTGCAGGGTCGGACCGACGGTCTCCAGCGTCACCGACGGCAGCGGGACGTCGGCCCGGGCCGCTTCGTTGACGAACAGCTGCTGTTCGACCGGCCCCAGCCCCCGCCCGCCGTACTCGACCGGCCAGCCGAGCCCGAGCCAGCCGTCCGCGCCGAGCCGACGGATCAGCGCGCGGTACTCCGGCCCGTGCCGGTCGACGAGCATCGCCTCCCGGTCGGCGGGTGAGAGCACCCCGGCGAAGTACTTGCGGAGCTCGTCGCGCAACGTCCGCTGCGACTCGGTCAGTTCGATGAACACACGTACTGCCCTCCGAGACGGTCGAGCGTGTTCTCCGGGCCGCCGACCAGCCGGGCCAGGTCGCTGGCGGCGGCCGAGTACCGGTGCAGCGGGTAGTCGCGGTCGAGCCCGAGGCCGCCGTGCAGGTGGTGGCACCTCCCGATCGCGCGGGGCAGTTCGGTGGCCACCCAGTACGCGGCGATCTCGCCGTCGGTGGCCGGGTCGGGCCGGGAGAGCTGCCAGATCGCCGACTGGGCTAGCAGGTGCAGCGTCCGGGACGCCAGGTAGACCTCGGCGACCTCCTGGGCGACGGCCTGGAACGTCGCCAGCGGCCGCCCGAACTGCTCGCGCGCCCCGACGTGGGCCACGGTCAGCGCCAGCGCGCCCGCGAGCAGGCCGTCGGCGTAACTGGCGGCACCGGCCACGGCCAGCCGGTACAGGTCGTCCACCGCGGCCGCGTCGCCGACCAGCGCCGAAGCCGGGACGGACACCTCGTCGAACGAGACCCGGTACGGGGCGGCCGGCCCGGCGCCGGGCGTCCGCATGATCGACACGCCGGGCGTGCGCGGGTCGACGGCGAGCAACCCCGGCGATCCGGAGAGGGTCACCGGCACCAGGACACGCTCGGCGGCCTCGGCGTCGGGGACGCCGACCTTGACCCCGGCGACGGTGAACCCGCCGGCCGACCGCACGGCGGTCGCCCGCGGCAGCGACGGGAAGGCCGACGACGGCTCGTGCAGCGCCGCGGTCAGCACCGCGTGGTCGTCGATCACCCGGGGCAGCGGCTCCAGGTGACCCGCGCGGGCGAGCGGTAACGCGCCCAGCATCAGCGTGGCCAGCGCCGGGGTGGCCGCGGCGGCCCGGCCGAGTTCGGTCAGCACCGCGGCGGCCCCGGCCGGCCCCAGGTCGTCGCCGCGGACGTCGGCCGGGAGCGCGATCTCGACGAGGCCGGCGTCGACGAGCGCGGCCCAGAGCTCGGACGCGGGAGCCCGGCCGATCACCAGCGCGGTCAGCTCGGCCGCTTCGTGCAGGGACGGGTCGGGGGTGAAATCCACACTGGCCTCCCTGCGCCGCGAATCCGCCTCGATACTAGAACACGTTCTATCAGGCCACGAGGCCCCCGCGCGTGACCTGTGATGGTTTCTGTACCGTTAGCAGTCGTCGATCGCCCGTTACGTCCGCGTCAACTCACGTCGGCACTAGAACGTGTGACTCCGGGCGCGGGGTACTCTGGGCGGAGCACGAACAGACCTTTCCCAGGGGGTACACCCGATGGCGAGCCCGTCTCGCGCCCGCGGCGGCAGCCAAGGCGTACTGAACACGCTGAACGCCCTCACCGAGGACGATCTCGGCTCGGCGGCCCAGCGCGACCGCCGCAAGCGCATGCTCGACGCGACGATCGCGCTCGCGACCAAGGGCGGTTACGACGCGGTCCAGATGCGGGCGGTCGCCGAGAACGCGGACGTCGCTCTCGGCACGCTCTACCGGTACTTCCCGTCGAAGAACCATCTGCTGGTCACCGGGCTGGCCCGGGAGTTCGAGCAGGCCCAGGAGAAGCTCGACCGGCTCGAGATCCCGGGTGACACCCCGAGCGAGCGCGTGCTGTTCGTCCTCGGCCGGGTGACCCGCAAACTGCAGCGGTACCCGCAGCTCACCGAGGCGATGACCCGCGCGTTCATGTTCGCCGACGCCAGCGTGGCGGCCGAGGTCGACACGGTCGGACGCCTGATGGAGGAGATGTTCGGCCGGGCGATGCACGCCGAGCCGAACACTCAGGACCGCGCGATCGCCCGGGTGATCGGCGACGTCTGGTTGTCGAACCTGGTCGCCTGGGTCACCCGGCGCGCATCGGTGAGCGACGTGGCCGCGCGGCTCGAGCTCACCGTCCATCTGCTGCTGGACAACGTCACCGACGAAGGGTCAACACGGTGATTTCGCTCGGCGCGAAGACGCGGAACGGCGGGCCCCAGAAGCCGGTGCCACCGCTGGTGTAGAGCTGGGTCGTCGCGCCGTGGCGGGACAGGCCACGCACGACCGGCTGGTCGAGGCGGACCAGGAAGTTGAACGGCCACATCTGGCCGCCGTGCGTGTGGCCGGACACCATGAGATCGATGCCGGCCTCGGCCGCGTGCTTCACGAACTTCGGCTGGTGGGCGAGGAGCAGCACGGGCAGGTTCTGGTCGGCGCCATCGAGGGCCTTGGGCAGGTCGGTGCGGTGGCCGGGCAGGCCCGACCCCTTCGCGGTGACGTCGTCGACGCCCGCGACCACCAGCCGGTCGCCGCCGCGCTCGACGACGACGTGCCGGTTGTGGAGCGAGTTCCAGCCCAGGTCGGTCATCCGGTCGAGCCAGCCCTGGGCCTCGTTGAAGTACTCGTGGTTGCCGGTCACGTAGACCTTGGCCAGCTTCGCTTCGAGGGTGCCCAGCGGCGCCGCCTGCTCTTCGCGTTGGTAGGGCGTCCCGTCGGCGATGTCGCCGGCGTGGGCGATCACGTCCGCGTCCAGGTCGTTGATGACCGCGGCGACCTTGCGCGACCAAGGGGCCCGGTCGATCGGGCCGTAGTGCGTGTCGGCGATGAGCACGACCCGGGTGCCGTCGAGGCCCGCGCCGAGGCGGTCGATCGTGACGTCGAGTTCACGGACCCGCGGGACGCGCATCGCCTCGTAGTTGCCCCAGATCAGGAGCGCGGCGCTGACGACGATCGTCGCTACCGCGACGATCCGCGACCGGCCGGGGTCGTCGACGCCGGCCGCGAGCAGCACCAGGCCGAGAACGTTCCCGAGGATCGACCAGACGAACAGCACCCAGACGACGCCGAGCAGCGTGTCTCCGACGCGGGCGGCGCCGTCGCTGTGCCGGGCGTGGCCGGTGAGCATCGCAGTCGGCAGCCCGATCGCGGCGGCCACGACGAGGACGGTGCCGGTGATGACGACCGCCAGTGGCCACTCGTTCTGCGGACCGAGCAGCGTCCACCAGGGCACGCCGAACAGCAGCAGCGTGACGACGATCAGGATGCCGACGAACACGACCGGGCTCCGGCGTCGTTCCGGCGTGGGAGCGGGAGTGCTCTCGGTGGCCGCGGTGAGTGCGTCGGTGTCGGCCACGGGTGCTCCTCAGGACAATTGAACGGACGTCCGATTAACGTCGATCTTATGCTGGCAACTCCCGGCCATCGGCGAAGATTCCCCTTCCCTGAGATCGTCGACACGGCGTAGACGGTTCCGCTACCGTGGAGGAAACCTGGGAGGCAGCCATGACCCTCGCTCCTTCACCCACGGACACCACGACCACCGCCTGGCGGGCGGCCGGCGAGGTCGGCGACCTCGATGCGGCGATCGCCTGCCTGGCCGAGGACGTCGAGGTGATCTCGCCGCTGACCGCGGCGTTCACCTTCCGCGGCCGGGCTCAGGTCCGCGAGATGCTGGCCGCCGCGTTCGAGATCTTCTCCGACGTTCGGTTTCACACCGAGCTGGGGGACGAAGTGGCGCGAGCGCTGGTGCTGACCGGGCGGGTCGGGCGCGAGTCGTTCGAGGAGGCTCAGCTCTTGCGGTTCGATGCGGAGGGGCAGATCACCGAGGTCACGTTGTTCGGGCGGCCGTTGCCCGCGCTGACGCAGGTGATGACCGACATCGGTCCGAGGCTGGTTCGCGGGCAGGGCCGGCCGGGCTTGGCTCGGGTGATAGGCGCCGCGACCGCGCCGCTCGCGTTTTTCACGCGGGTCGGCGAGAAGCGGTTGGTGCCGCTGGCCGACCCGAACCGCCGCCGCTGAGGCGTGTTTCGCGCGGGGGTCCGCCCCAGGCGGTTTGGTGCCACCCGACGGGCGGCGCGGCGCGGAGGTCGGCGCCTCGGGCCCGGCGGCCGGCCCGCCGCGGCCGCGACGCCGAGCGAGCCGATTGGTGGTGGATCCCGCGCCGGCGCGGACGCCGCCGCTCTACCGAGGGCGAGCAATCCGGTCGGTGATTGGCGGCAACTCCCGCGTCGACGCGGAGTCCCCGACGCCGCGACGCCGACGGCGAGCGAACCAGTCGGCGATGGAGGCGAGTCCCGCATGGACGCTGCCCCGGCGCCGAACAAGTGGGTCGGCGTGGATTCCGTAGTCGACGCTGTCAGGTACGGGCGCGCGGTCCGTGAGCCCGATCGGCCGGGACACGCGTCAGCCGGCTCCGCAGTCTGCGGCTGCGATCGGTGACCCGGATAGCCTCGAGGAAGCTGGACGCGACTGCGGCCTGTCCGGCGTGGAGGGCAAGCGGCCGCGCGATCCGTCAGCCCTATCGACGAGGACGCGCCGACCGGCCCCGCGGTCTGTGGCTGCGACGGGTAACCAGATGGCGTCTGAGAGGGCTGAACGCGTCTGCGGCCTGTCCGAGTGATTCAGAGGGCAAGTGGCCGCGCGATCCGTTGGCGCTATCGGCCAGGACCCGCGCCGGCCGGGTCTGCGGGCGAGCGGTCCGCGCTGGCCGACCTGAGTCGCTGATGGATTTTCCCAGAAGCATCGGCGGCGGGCAGCTCCCCCTCCTTGGCCCGGGCACGAGCTGCGACCGTGTCGTGCGTCGCCGCCAATCTCGCGTCCGGCCACCCGCGGACAATTGATCCCGTCACGGCGCGCCAGTACGGACTCGCCGGCGGATGCGGTCGCTGACCTGCCGCCGGGGGGCGCGGCGGCCGACCGCTCGGCCCCGCCGACGGCGACATCGCCCCGCAGGCTCTGCATTCGCCGTTCGTCCGATCAACCGACGGAGTGGCGGGCGGGCGGGTGGCTCGATCGGGGCGGTGTCTTGGCGGCGGGCCTATGCCAGCGGGGCGCTCGGCTCGGGCGTCGGGTCGCCCGTCGGGGCGCGGACCTCAGCCGACGGTCGCGGTGAGGCGGGCCAGCATCACCGACGTGAGGCGGTGGGCGGCGTCGGCGGCCGAGTCGGCATCGTGGGCCGCGATCGCGGCCGCGAGTTCGCCCTGGGTAGCCAGGTCCGCGGCCTCGGGCGCGCTCAGCGGACGGGTCACGGCCGCGTTCTGATGAATCGCCGCGACCAGGCTGTTGTACGCGAGCTGGTAGGCCACGTTCTCCCCGGCCACGACGATCAACCGCCAGAACTGCTCGTACCGCTCGGCCAGCACCAGCGGATCCATGATCCCGGCCGACGCCCCCACGAAAGCCTCGATCTCCCCCGCCGCGGCCGCCGACGCCCGCTCGGCCGCCAGTCGCGCCGCGTCGACGCCGATCGCCAGCCGCATCTCCAGCGCCGACCGCAGGATCACGCCCTCGGGCAGTGACGACGCCGCAAAATCGCTCACCGCGAGGTCGCTCAGGACCTCGAGCCCGGCCGAGACGCGCCAGTCGAGGACCCGGGTCGCGCCGCCGTGGCTCACCTCGACCAGGCGGGCCTGCTGGAGCCGGCGGATCGCCTCGCGCAGCCCGTGCCGGGCCACGCCGAACTGCTCGGCCAGCGCCCGCTCCCCCGGCAACGCCTCGCCGGGCGCCAGCGCCCCAGTGAGAATCGCGTCCCGCAACTGCTGGTAGACCGCGTCCGAGACGCCGCTCCGGGCGATCGGACCAAAGCTCACCGGGTCTGCCACACCCCCGACTCTACGTCCGCCGCGCCCCGGGCCTACTCTCCGCCGCCCGACGCCGGCGCGACACCGCCGGGCGCCGGTGCGACACCGGTCGGCGCCACCTCGGGCACCCACCCCGGCCCCCGGAACACGAATCCCAACCGATCCCGCCACCCCGAAACGCCACGCATCGCCCGTCCAATGGCGACATACTCCCCGAACGCCACCCGCACCGGGTTGTACGTCCCGACGTTCTTCGTCAGACCGTAAACAACCCGCTCACCCTCCGGCTCGAACGTCCCCAGCAGCCGGTCCCACACGATCAGGATCCCGCCGTAGTTGCGGTCCAGATACATCGACTGCGTCCCGTGGTGCACCCGATGATGCGACGGCGTGTTCAGCACCGCCTCGAACCAGCGCGGCATCCGGTCGATCCGCTCGGTGTGCAGGAAGAACTGGTACAGCAGGTTCACCGACTGCTGGAAGAAGATCATCCACGGCGGCAGCCCGATCGCCGCCAGCGGCAGCCAGAACGGCAGCGCGGTGAACGGCGTCCAGGGCTGACGCAGCGCGGTCGAGAAGTTGTAGCGCTCGCTCGAATGGTGCACGACGTGCGACGCCCACAGGATCCGGACCTCGTGGTGCGACCGGTGATACCAGTAGTACGCGAAGTCGTCGGCGAAGAAGAGCAGCACCCACACCCACACCGCATCAGCGGGCAGCCGCAACGGCGACAACGCGTAGACCCCGGCGTACGCGGCCAGCGTGACGAACTTCCACACCGCCTCGACGACCAGGAACCCCATCCCCATCGACAGGCTCGTGACCGTGTCCCAGGGCGTGTACCCGAGCTCGGCCCCGTCGCTCAGGAACCGGTAGGACGCGATCTCCAGCGCCACGAACAGGACGAAAACCGGCACCGCGAAGACGAGCAGGTAATCGGACGACATGCGGCCCAGCGTAAGCGCATCTGGTCCACTGGTTCAACCAGTTCCCCGCGGGAGGGCGTCGATCGCCGAGATGAACAGATCGAGCCCGAACTCGAAATCGGCCTCCGGATCGTGCGCCAGCAGCGCCGTCGCCGACGCCACCACGTGCGGGAACCGCGCCGGGTCGACCTCGATGTCGGCCACCCGGTCGAGCAGCTGCCCCAGCCAGAGCGCCTGCAACTGCGACCCCACCGCGTACGCCATCAACGCGTGCACGATCCGGACCGCGACCGCCCCGCGGAACCCGGCCCGGGCCGCCAGCGCGAGCGACCGCTCGGCCAGCCGCGACGCCGCCGTGCTCTCGATCGAGTGCGACAACACCACCCGCATCGCATGGGGGTACTCGTGGGCCGCCGCCCGAAAAGCGCGCACCAGCGCCCGCGTCTCGTCCCGCCAGTCGTCCACGAACGGAACCTCGTCCAGCCCCGCCACCACGTACTCCGCCACGCCCTCCATCAGCGCGGCCTTGTTCGGCACGTGGTTGTACAGCGACATCACCGCGACGCCGAGCTCGGCCGCCACCGCCCGCATCGACAGCGCCTCGGGCCCGTGCCGTTCGAGCAGCGCGACCGCCGCGTGCACGATGCGCCCGCGGGTGAGGACCGCACGCACCACCGGTTCCGGAGCCTCACGCATGCAACGCCACCGGCAACTCGTCGAAGCCGCGCAGCGTCCGGGTCGGGCGTCGCCGGGGACGGCCGGCCGCGGTCAGGTCCGGGTACCGCTCGAACAGCCGGCGCAACGCCTCCTCGCCCTCGATCCGGGCCAGCGACGCACCCAGGCAGTAGTGGACGCCGCTGGAGAACGCCAGGTGCTCCCGGGCGTTCGCCCGCCGGACGTCGAACCGCTCGGGGTCGGCGAACACCGCCGGATCCCGGTTCGCGCCGCCGATCAGGATCGACAGGAACGTCCCGGCCCGCACCGGCACGCCGGCGACCTCCGTGTCACGCAACGCCCGGCGGGCGGTGTTCTGCACCGGCGACTCGTACCGCAGGATCTCCTCGACCGCGTTGTCCCAACCCCCCTCGGCCAGCAGCAGAGCAAGCTGTGAGGGATGCGCGAGCAGCAGCGACACCCCGTTCCCGATCAGGTTGACCGTCGTCTCGAACCCGGCCGCCAGCAGTAGCCCGGCGATCGCCAGCAGCTCGGTCTCGGTGAGCGACTCCTCCTCCTGCACCAGCCGGCTCAACAGGTCGTCCCCCGGCGAACGGCGCAACCGGGCGAAGTGCCCGGACATCCACCCGTTCAGCTCCCGGATCGCCCGGTCGACCCGCCGGTACTCCCGATACGACAGCCCGACGTCGAGCACCGGAGCCGCCGTACTCCCCCAGGCGACGAACTGCGACCGCATGTCGGCCGGCACGCCGAGGATCTCCGCGATGATCGTCACCGGCAGCAGGCTGGCGTAGCTGCCCACGATGTCCGAGCGGCCCGAGAGCCCGTCCAGCAGCTCGTCGGCCAGCGACGCCACCCGCGGCCGCAGCGCCGCCATCGCCCGCGCGGTGAACACCTTCGAGACCAGCTTCCGGTACCGGGTGTGGTCGGGCGGATCCACCGCGAGCAGCGACGGCGGCGTCACCGGGCCGACCGTCCGGTTCGGCCGGGTCATCAGCCAGCGGGCCAGCGGCGGCAGCGCCTCCGGATCGGAGACGACGCCGAACGCGTCGCTGCGCAGCGCCCCGTCGGCGACCGCGTGGCTGGCCGTCGTCGCCATGAACTTCCCGCGCACCACCGGGCCGCGCGAGCGGATCCGGGCGTAGATCGGGAACGGATCGGCCCGGGCCGCCGGGTCGGTGAACAGCTGGGCCTGCAGGTCACCCTGCTTGCGCGCGCGGCTCAGCGCGAAGCGGGCGACGCCGTGCCGGGCCGACCAGGCCCCGGCCGCGAGCAGCTCGGCCTGAACCGGGCCGGGCCTCTTCGCGAGGGAAGGATCGCTGGTCAAGGTCATGACGGCTCCTCGGTACGTACTGCGTACGCCTCACGTACGTTGTACGTATCGTTCATCCGACTGTCAACGGGCGAGAGCTGAACGGCGGTCCCCGGGGCTGGTCACGACCACATAGGGTCACGCTGGTGAGCGATCCCACCAGCCCCCCGGGCACCTCAGCCCTCACCGTCCTCGGCAGCGACCTGACCGTGACGCTCGCCGATGGCACTATCAGTGATCACATCAACCTCGACTACGCGGCCACCGCGCCCTGCCTGGCCGTCGCCGCGGACGCGGTCAACGAGGCGCTCCCCTGGTACGCGAGCGTGCACCGCGGCGCCGGGGCCGCGTCCCAGCGCAGCACGCTGGCCTACGAGCGCGCCCGCCAGACGATCGGCGACTTCGTCGGCGCCCGGCCCGACGACTACGTCGTCTTCACCCGCAACACGACCGACGCGCTGAACCTGCTGGCCCGGTCGCTCCCGGCCAACACGACGGTCGTCGGCTGGGCCGGCGAGCACCACGCCAACCTGCTGCCCTGGGGTTCGTCCGCGGTCTCGCTGCCGGTCCCCCGCTCGGCGGGCGAGGCCGTCGACGGCCTCGACGCCGCACTGGCCGGCCTGCACGGCCCGGTCCTGGTGACGGTGACCGGCGCGTCGAACGTCACCGGCGAGGTGTGGCCGCTCGACCTGCTGACCGAGGTGGCCCACCGTCACGGCGCACGCATCGCGGTCGACGCCGCTCAGCTCGCGCCGCACCGCCCGGTGTCACTCTCCGAGTCCGACGTCGACTACCTCGCGTTCTCCGGCCACAAGCTGTACGCACCGTTCGGGGCCGGCGTGCTGGCCGGCCGGGCCGACTGGCTCGACGGCGCCGAGCCGTACCTGGTCGGCGGGGGCGCGACCGCGTTCGTGGCCGCCCACGCGTCCAACGGCCAGGTCTCGTACGCGGTGGACTGGAACTCCGGACCGGCCCGCCACGAGGCCGGCACGCCCAACCTCGTCGGCGCGGTGTCGATCGCCGCCGTGTGCGACGCGCTGAGCACGGCCGACCGGCCGGCGCTCGCGGCCGCCGAGGAGAAGCTCGTCCAGCGGCTGCGTGACGGCCTGGAGGCACTGCCGGGCGTCGGCGAGCTGCGGACGTTCCCGGCCGGGCACGACCGGGTCGGCATCGTCAGCTTCGCGGTGGCCGGCGTGGCCGCGTCGGACGTGTCGGCGCACCTGGCGACCCACCACGGCATCGGGGTCCGGGACGGGCTGTTCTGCGCCCACCCGCTGTCGCGTCGCCTGCTCGAGGACGCGTCCGCCCGGGTCGGCGCGGATCTCGGCCTGAGCGCCGTTCGCGCCAGCGTGGGCCTCGGTTCCACCGAGGAGCACGTCGACCGCCTGCTGCTCGGCATCTCCGAACTCACCCGCTGAGCCGGCGGCCGGCCGCACCCGGCCACCAGCTCAGGAAAAACCGGCTCAAACCGCAGGCAGCCTCGGCACACTCGCCACGAGCTTCCGGGTATACGCATGCGACGGCGCACCGAGCACCTGCCCGGTGTCACCCTGCTCCACGATCCGCCCCCGCTCCAGCACCACGGTCTCCGCGCACAGCGTCGACACGACGGCCAAATCGTGCGACACCATCACCAGCGTCAACCCCCGCTCCTCCCGGAGCGAGCCCAACAGATCCACGATCCGGACGCGCGTCGAGACGTCGAGCGCGCTGACCGGCTCGTCGGCCAGCAACACGCGCGGCTCGCACACGATCGCCCGAGCGATCGCGATCCGCTGACGCTGACCGCCGGAGAACTCGTGTGGGTAGCGATCCACCACGTCCGGCGGGAGCCCGACCGCGTCCAGCGCCGCCTCGACGCTGCCCGGCAGACGCAGCGACCGCAGCGGCTCGGACACGATCCGGCCGACCCGCTGGCGGGGATCCAGCGACGAGTACGGGTCCTGGAAGACCGTCTGCACCGACCGCCGGAACGCCCGCCCGGCCGCCCGCAGGTCCGCGCCCTCGAACAGCACCGCCCCTGAGGTCGGCCGGGCCAGCCCGAGCAGCAGGCGCAGCAGCGTCGTCTTGCCCGCCCCGGACTCCCCCACCAGCGCGAGACTGCGCCCCTCGGTCACCCCCACCGACACGTCCGACAGCACCGGCGCCCCACCGCGGTAGGCGAACCCCACGTTTCGGGCCTCGAGGATCATGACCACTCCAGAGCGGAATCCAGCGTGCGCGCGGCGGCCACCAGCGACCGGGTGTACGGGTGCTGCGGCGCCCGCAGCAGATCGGTCAGCACCCCGCGCTCGACCGCGACCCCGTGCTCCAGCACCACGACCCGGTCGGTGACCTTCGAGACGACGGCCAGGTCGTGGCTGATGAACAGCAGGCCCATCCCCCGGTCGCGCACCAGCCCGTCGAGGAGCGTCAGCACGTCGGCCTGCACGGTGACGTCGAGCGCGGTCGTCGGTTCGTCGGCGATGAGCAGCGCCGGACGGCAGGCCAGCGCCATCGCGATCGCCACCCGCTGCCGCTGCCCGCCCGAGATCTGGTGCGGGTAAGCCCGGGCGATCCGCTCGGGGTCGTCCAGCTTCACTTCGGCCAGCGCGTCGAGGACCGCCGGCCGGCCGCGACGCGACCCGAAGCGCTTCAGCGGGGCCGCGACCTGCGACCCGATCCGCATCAGCGGATCCAGGGCGGTCAGCGGTTCCTGGAACACGATCGCCGCCGACGACCCGCGCACCCGAGTCAACGCCCGATCCGACGCCCCGATCACCTCGGTCGAGCCCAGCCGCACGCTCCCCGACGCGGTCAGCCCCTCCGGAAGCAGCCCCAGCACCGCCAGCGCCGTCAACGACTTGCCCGACCCCGACTCGCCGATCAGCCCGAGCCGCTCTCCGGCGTCCACCGAGAACGACACGTCGGAGACCAGCTCCCGGTCCCCGGCCCGCACCGACAACCCCGACACCGACAGCACCGCGGTCATCGCGCCCTCCGCCGGGTCGGGTCGGCCACGTCACGCAGCCCGTCGGCCACCAGGTTGACGCCCACCACCAGCAGTACCAGCGCGACGCCGGGCGCCAGCGCCCCCAGCGGTGCGGTCAGCACGGTCGCCTGGGCCTCCTGCAGCAGTTGTCCCCAGGACGCGTTGGGCGGCGGCGGCCCGAGCCCGAGGTACGACAGCGACGCCTCGGCCAGCACGGCCAGCCCGAACTGCAGCGCCAGGTTCACGATCAGCGTCGGCCAGATGTTCGGCAGCACGTGCTCGACGACCACCCGGCCCCACGACGTCCCCGAGGTGCGGGCGGCCGTGACGTAGTCCTGGGCCAGCACGCGCTTGACCAGGATCCGGGTCAGCCGGGCGACGATCGCCGACATCGCCAGCCCGATCGCCAGTACCGCCGACGCCAGCGACGCTCCCCGCGCGGCGACGACCAGCATGGCCAGCAGCAGCGTCGGGAACGCGATCAGGATGTCGAGCAGCGCGGCGAGCGTGTCGTCGAGCCAGCGCTGGGCGAACCCGGCCGCCAGGCCGGCGGTGATGCCCAGCAGCGCGCCGAGCAGCACCGCCCCGGCGCCGGTCTCCAGCGCGATCCGGGCCCCGATCATCAGCCGGGTCAGCAGGTCCTGCCCGAGCTTGTCGGTCCCCAGCCAGTGCGCCGACGAGGGCCCGGTCAGCCGCCCGCCGGTCGTGTCGTCCGGTGCGTAGGGCGTCCAGAAGAGCGACAGCACCGCGACGACGACCACGATGCCCACCAGCACCGCGCCCACCCACAGAGCCACCGACCGCCCGCGCGACCGCCGCCCCCCGGCCGCCACCACCGCCACCGGCCCGGCCACCGCGCTCACGAGACCGCTCCGGCCCGCAGCCGAGGATCGATCAACCGCTGGGCCAGGTCAGCCAGCAACCCCACGACCAGCACCCCGAGCGTGCTCACGAACAGCACCCCTTGAATCACCGGGTAGTCGTGCTGCGCGATCCCCTTCGTCAGCATCGACCCGAGCCCCGGCAACGCGAACACGCTCTCCACCACGACGGCCCCGAGGAACGTCGTCGCCAGCTCGATGCCGAGAATCGACACCACCGGCACCGACCCGTTGCGCACCCCGTGCCGCCACACCGCCCCGAAGAACGACGACCCCAGCGACCGCGCGGTCCGCAGATAGTCCGACCCGAGCACGTCCAGCGTCGCCGACCGCACGTACCGGATCAGCGACGCCGACATCACCAGCGCGATCGTGACGACCGGCAACGTCAACGACCGCAACGCCTCGGAAGGAACGGCCCAGTCCGACGACGGGAACCCCCCGGCCGGGAACACCCGCCACTGCAGCGCGAACACCGTCACCAGCAGGATCCCGATCCAGAACGCCGGCACCGCGATGCCCAGCTGCGACACCCCCGACAACAGCGTTCCGTACCAGGTCCGCGACCTCCAGGCCGCGACGAACCCGACCGGCACCGCGATCACCAGCGCCAGCACGAACGCCAGCAGCGTCAACGGCACCGTCACCGCCAACCGCGACGCGATCTCCGGCCCCACCGGCAACGACGACACGAACGACGTCCCGAACGAGAACGTCACCAGGTCACCGAGCCAGGGCAGGAACTGCTCGACCAGCGGTCGGTCCGTCCCGATCTGGTGCCGGGCCGCCGCGATCTGCTCCGGCGTGGCCCCCACCGACAGCAGCGCGTTCGCCGGATCCCCCGGCAGCAGCCGCAGCAGCAGGAACAGCACGACGCTCGCCAGGAACAGCGAGACGACGAGAAAGGCCAGTCGCCGGAGCAGATACCGGGTCATCAGCTCTTCGTGATCCCGTACGCGTAGAACTGCGAGTTCAACCCGTTGACCGGATATCCCGACAGCTTGGAGGAGGCGACCACGATCTGCGGGTACAGGTACAGCCAGTCAGACGCGGCATCCGCGGCGATCTGCGCGTTGACCTTCTTCAGCAACGCGGTCTGCTCATCGGTCGTCGACGACTGCTCGGCCTGCTTCACCCACGCCGTCACCTGCGGGTTGTCGTAGCCCCAGTAGAACGTCGGGTCGCCGTACCAGACCACGTCCCGGTCGTTGACGTGCTCCTGCATCGTCGCGACGAAGTCGTGGTTCTTGTAGACCTTCGTGTACCACTCGTCGGCGGTGATCACGTTGATCTTGACCGTGATGCCGACCTTGGCCAGCTCGGACTTGATGAACGTCGCCGCGGTCGGGTGCGGGTCGTAGTTCGGCGTGTCGAGCGTGAACGAGAACCCGTTCGGCAGGCCGGCCGCGGCCAGCTCGCGCTTGGCCAGCGCCGGGTCGTACGGGTTGGCCTTGGTCAGGTCCTCGTACCAGGGGTCGGTCGGCGGCACCATCGACCCGATCAGCGTCCCGTACTCGCCCCAGATCGACGACAGCAGCTTCTTGTTGTCGATCGCCGAGGTCACGGCCTTGCGCACCTCGACCTTGTTGAACGGCGCCACCTTGTCGTTGAACGCGAGCAGCAGCTTCGTCGTCGACTTGCCGTTGCTGATCTTGTAGTCGGCGTTGTCGAACTGCTTCAGCGCGTCCGGCGACTGCTCGGACGTCACCACGTCGACCTGGTTGGTCAGCAGCGCGTTGTTCAGCGCGGTCGCCTCGGTGAAGTAGTGGAAGACGACCCCGCTGTTCTTCGGAGCGTCGCCCCAGTACCCGTCGAACTTCGCCAGCGTGAGCGTCGAGCCGCGCTTCCAGGCCGTCAGCTTGTACGGACCGGTGCCGTCCTCCGACGTGTCGAGGTTCTTCGCGTCCGAGTTGATAACCCAGATGTAGCTCAGGTTGTACACGAACGAGATCGACTTCGACGACAGCGTCACGACGACCGTCTTCGCGTCCGGCGTCGCGATCGACTTGATGACCTCGAAGCTGCTCTTGCGCGCCGACTGCGACTTCTCGGCGGTCACCTTCTCGATGCTGTACTTCACGTCGGCCGAGGTCAGCGACTTGCCGGAGTGGAACTTCACCCCATCGCGCAGCGTCACCGTGTAGGTCAGCCCGTCCGGACTCACGACATACCTGGTGGCGAGCAACGGCTCGACCTTGCCGTCGTCGGTGAGCTTGAACAGCCCCTCGTACACGTTCCCGTTGAACGCCTCGGTGACGCCCTGGCCCCCACCGTTGGTGTTGTCGAGGTTCGACGGCTCGTACAGCGATCCCACCTGGATCTGCGCGCTCGCGTCCCCGGTCCCCGACCCGCCGTCGCCACCCCCGCCGCCGCAGGCGGCGAGCGCCAGCACCGCGGTGAGGATCCCGCCGACGATCACTTTCCGTTTCATTCTTTTCCTTACGCTATGCGGCGAACCACCGCAGGCTGGGGGGTGGGTGGGGGGTTGCTGACTGTGGGCGGGCGCGGGTTGACGACATTCCGGGCCTTCAAGCCAC